>NZ_QKQR01000036.1:0-109235 GCF_008042305.1 Bacillus sp. AY18-3
GTTCAGTTTTCAAAGAACTTGTCTGCCACTTCAGAAGCGACTTCATCATATTAACATCTTCATTTTTCGATGTCAACTACGTTTTAAAATTTCTTTTTTGTCGTTTTCTGCGTTTCCGCGTCAGCGACGTTTATTAATATACCATCATGATTTTTAAATAACAAGTGTTTTTTTAAAAAAACACAAAAAAATATCCATCCTACTTTCTTCTATATAGAGACACCTCCTCCCATCTATGGAAAACAGCTATTTAAATTGTATACCAATACACTCTAGTAAACCAAACTGTATTTCATAACCCCTTCCTAGATTTTCATTCTCTTCTATATTAAAGCCCTGATCATTTACTTCTCTATAGACTAACAATATAAAAAACAAATCAATCCAAACTAAAAAAATAGATTCACCACTTCCTACATAAAGCAAACATGCCGATTTTTAGTTTTGTTCCTCCACACAAACTATTAATTGAACGAATCGGTTGTTTACAGACAGCTCGATTAGGTAATAGTCTTATCGCTCGGCGAATAGCGGAATAAATAACGAAATTCCAACAAAAACATTAACTTAAGATTATTGTTAGAATTTTTTTACATTTAATTAATGAAAAATATCCATTTTTTGTTATATAGTAAGGAAGGACGTACTCAACTATAAATAAACCAATGGAGGAATTACTTTATGGATAGGTTAACAAAGTTTTCATTAAAAAACCGCGCCGCTGTTATCATCATGGTTTTTCTCATTTCCGTACTTGGCGTTTATTCCGGATCTAAATTACCTATGGAATTTTTACCAAGCATCGATAATCCAGCAGTCACTGTCACAACCTTATCTCAAGGACTCGACGCTGAAGCGATGACAAAAGAAGTAACTGATCCCCTCGAAAAACAATTTCGCAATTTAGAACACATCGACAGCATCACCTCTTCTACGCACGAGGGGTTATCACGTATCGATATCGCGTATACATCCAAAGCAAACATGAAAGACGCAGCACGCGAAGTTGAAAAGGCCATTAACACAATTAAATTACCTAAAGATGCAACTAAACCCATAGTTAGCCAATTAAATACTTCTATGATTCCACTCGCTCAAATTGCTATCCAGAAGCAAAACGGATTTTCAAAAGCAGATGAAAAACAAATCGAAAAAGAAATAGTACCACAGCTCGAAAGCATTGATGGTGTTGCCAACGTTATGTTTTTCGGAAAATCAGCCTCTGAATTATCTATCATACTAGACCCAAACCAATTAAAAGATAAAAACGTAACAACAGAACAAATATTAAAAGTTTTACAAGGAAAAGAAACTTCTACTCCAGCTGGAGCAATTACCGTTAATAAAGAAGAATATAACCTTCGTGTCATTGGGGATATAAAAAATGTAGATGATATTAAAAACATAACCGTTGCACCTCAAGTAAAATTGCAAGATGTTGCTCAAATTGAACTTAAACAACACTACGATACAATCTCGCATATAAACGGAGAAGAAGGAACCGGATTAATCATCATGAAAGAGCCAAGTAAAAATGCAGTTGCAATCGGAAAGGAAATCGATAAGAAAATCAAAGATATAAGTAAACAATATAAAGATCAGTTTTCTATTAAACTTTTAGCCTCAACTCATGAGCAAGTTGAAAATGCTGTTACTAGTATGGGCAAAGAAGTAATTCTTGGAGCAATTGCTGCAACTCTAATTATCTTAATCTTTTTGCGTAACTTCCGAACGACACTCATCGCCGTTGTCAGTATTCCATTATCTATTTTATTAACACTCTTTTTACTACACCAATCTAACATCACACTTAACACCTTAACGCTCGGTGGTTTAGCAGTTGCAGTTGGACGTCTCGTTGATGATAGTATCGTTGTCATCGAGAATATTTTCCGTCGTTTACAAAAAGAATCTTTCTCTAAAGATATTATTCTCGATGCAACGAAAGAGGTCGCCGTCGCAATTACTTCTTCTACTTTAACAACAGTCGCTGTTTTCTTACCTATCGGCCTCGTATCAGGAGTAATCGGAAAATTAATGTTACCTATGGTATTAGCAGTTGTATATTCTATACTATCATCCTTAATCGTTGCACTAACAGTTGTTCCACTTATGGCTTTTTTACTACTCAAAAAAACAAAGCACAAAAAGCCAAGTTCTTCACCACGATATGTCGCTACATTAAAGTGGGCTCTTTCGCATAAATTCATTATTTTACTTACTGCTTTTTTATTATTCGCAGGATCGATTGCAGCCTATGTATTACTACCGAAAGCGAACATAAAATCTGAAGACGACACAATGTTATCTATTAATATGACTTTCCCAGCTGATTACGCTCCTGAAACACAAAAACAAAAAGCCTTCGATTTCGAAAAGAAATTACTTTCTAATTCGGATGTAACAGATGTTATTTTACGAATGGGATCTAGCGCAGAAGATGCACAATGGGGGCAAACGACAAAAAATAATCTTGCCAGTATATTTGTAGTCTTCAAGAAAGGCTCTGATATTGATCAATATATTAAAGAGTTAAAGAAAGAACATAAAGCTTTTGAGCCTGCTGAACTAGATTATATAAAAACGAGTTATTCAAGCTCTGGTGGTGGCAACAATTTGCAATTTAACGTAACAGCAACTAACGAAACGAATTTAAAAGAGGCTGCTACTATCGTCGAAACAAAACTAAAAGATATGGCTGCTCTCTCTAAAGTAAAAACAAATTTAGAAGACTCTAAGAAAGAATGGCAAATCCATGTTGATCAAACAAAGGCCGAACAACTAGGCTTAACACCAGAATTAGCAGCACAACAAGTAGCATTCCTTATGAAGAAATCACCTATTGGTGAAGTTTCAATCAATAATGAAAAAACAACTATTATAATAGAACACAAAAAAGAAAACATCACTAAACAAGAAGACATTTTAAACACAAACATACTATCACCTATCAATGGACCAATTCCTTTAAAAGACATTGCAACTATTTCAGAAAAGAAACTTCAAACAGAAGTCTTCCATAAAGACGGAAAAGAAACGATTCAAATTACTGCCGAGGCCTCAAATGAAGATTTAAGTAAAGTAAGCGCAGAAGTAAACGAAACGATAGCTAACTTAGACTTACCTAGCGGCGCAAAAGTAACTATTGCAGGTGCAACTGAATCTATGCAAGAGAACTTCACAGATTTATTCAAAATTATGGGGATTGCAATCGGGATTGTATATTTAATTATGGTTATCACCTTCGGACAGGCGCGCGCTCCTTTTGCAATTTTGTTCTCCTTACCATTAGCTGCTGTTGGCGGTATTTTAGGATTAATCATTTCAGGAACACCCGTTGATGTAAATTCCTTGATCGGCGCATTAATGTTAATCGGGATTGTCGTTACAAACGCGATTGTATTAATAGAAAGAGTGCAACAAAATCGGGAACACGGAATGGAAACAAGAGATGCCTTACTAGAAGCGGGATCCACTAGATTACGTCCAATCATTATGACAGCTATAACAACAATCGTCGCTATGCTCCCTCTCCTATTTGGTCAATCGCAAGCAGGAAGCATGGTATCAAAAAGTCTTGCCGTCGTTGTCATCGGTGGTTTAGCAGTCTCAACCGTTCTTACATTAGTAGTCGTTCCAGTTATGTATGAACTATTAGGTAAAATCGGAAGAAAAAGACGCTCTCGTAGAAAAATAAGCACTTCCACAGAAACACCTGATATTTAAAAGAAAAGCGTTATCTTCATGAATGAAGATAACGCTTTTCTCTACCTACTCATATAATCCATCATTTTTTGAGCATATCGCTCTAGAGGTTTATCAGAATCTACAATAAGATATTCAGTATTCGAAGGTCTCTTACTACCATCTAACCACTTTTTAAAAGCTACTTCCGAATCCACTTTTCCAATCTGACCGGCCATACGTTTACGTGTTTGCAGCCTATGATTAATCTCTTCCATATCATTAAGGTAACATTCGATATATTTATATTTTACACCATGTTTATTAGACAATTTCATTCCTTTTTCAACCATCCCTTCATATAGACACGGACTATCCAATATAACACTATGCCCTTGTTCTAAATAAGAATCAATCAATGCCCATTCAATATCGTATGATACTCCTCCAACAATTGTCGATTCAATCCCTTTCATTTCTAATGATTGTAACAATGCCGATTTCAAAACGTCATGATCTACAATTACAGCACCTGTTAACTTCGCTATATACTTAGAAACTGTCGATTTTCCCGATCCAGGAAAACCTGACATTTGTAGAAAAAACAAATTAACTTCTCCTCTCATCTGTACCTATTCATCTATATAATCAATTACAAATTCAACAATCATTACATCCATTCCTTCTATATTAAAATACAAAAAGAACTCTCTACTTATAAGTAGAGAGTTCTTTTTGTATTTTATGCTGCTTTTACCTTCTTCGTCGTTTTACTTTTTCTTTTCGTTCCTGTAAAACGCTTATGCAATATAGATGCTACCAAGCGCGAAATAACATTGAATAGTAATACCATAATAATTAATACAGCTGCAGATTTTGTCGCAATCAACTTTGCATCCGGAATAACTCCTTCAGAATTTAACTTCCAAATGTGAACCGCTAACGTTTCAGCTGGTCTAAATGGATTTAGAGGATGGGCAGGACTTGAGAAGTCCGCTGCTGAATTTAAAATCGGGGATGTTAAACCCGCTGTGTAAATTAACGCTGCCGCTTCACCAAATATACGACCTGCCGCTAAAATAATACCTGTAATAATTTGCGGTAATGACGACGGAATAATGATACGAGCAATTGTTTGCCATTTCGTTGCACCTAATCCAAGACTTGCCTCTTTTACATTATGAGGCACTTCTGAAATCGCATTTTCACAAACACGTGTTAAACCTGGTAAGTTTAAAATAGTTAAAGCAAGAGCACCGCCCATTACTGTGTATCCCCAACCTGTCATGGTAACGAACACTAACAAACCGAATAAACCAACAACAATCGAAGGTAACGACGCCATTGTCTCAATACATAAACGAACAAAATTTAAAAAGCGCCCTTGTTTTGCGTACTCTGCTAAATATATTCCAGCCCCTAACCCAAGAGGAATAGATATAACAAGCGTTATAACAAGCATGTAGAAGGAATTGAATAACTGTGGACCAATCCCACCACCAGCTCTTGTATTACTTGGTTCTCCAAACAAGAAATCAGGATCCCAAAATCCCCATCCCTTTTGCAGAATTTCAAACACTAAGAATACTAGCAGAGCTACAACTAAAGCTGCAACTGCATAAAAGATACCTGTCCAAATTTTATTTACCGTTCTTGCATTCATTATTATCGCTCACCTCTTTGCCCAATCGCTCGAATTACTAAAATAAACAGGAATGAAATAACAAGTAAAATCATCGCTAAAGTCCATAGCGCATTATTCCAAGCAGTTCCGTTTAATGTATTTGTCATGTCCATTGTCAAAATACCAGTTAACGTCGCTGTCGGGCTATATATTCCTTCTGGTAATTTAATTGTGTTCCCGATTACCATTTGAACCGCTAATGCTTCACCAAAAGCACGCGCTAAACCTAAAACAACACCTGTTAAAATCCCTTTTTTCGCAGCAGGAACAATCACTCGGCTAACCGCTTGCCATTTCGTCGATCCTAGACCATAAGAAGCTTCTAAATAATCAAATGGAACAGAGCGTATTGCATCAGAAGCGATACTAGCAATAGTAGGTAAAATCATAATACTTAATACAACAATACCCGCAATTAGACTAAATCCCACTCCCCCGAACGAATCACGTAATAGTGGCACTAAAATCGTAACCCCTAATAATCCGTATACAACCGAAGGAATACCAACTAATAATTCTAAAACGGGCTTCAATACTTTATTTCCAAACTTTGGCGAAATTAAATTCATGAATATAGCAAGAGCTATAGCAATTGGCGCACTAATAATAACCGCACCTAACGAAACCACCGTTGAACCTACAATAAAAATCAAAGCCCCGAAGGTTCCTTCGTCAGCATTTGGATTCCATTTTGTCGATGTTAACATCTCAGTAAATGAGATACCACTTTGTGTAAAAGATTGAATACCTTTACCGCAAATAAAAGCAATAATAGCTAATGTAATTAAAACAATAAAAATACCACAAAACGTAACAAGCGATCTTCCTATATATTCACTTTTTACGTAATTAATTTGTTTTTTCCCCTTCATCACAGGTCAGACCCCACTTCATAGATTGAAATGAACAGGACTGGCCTTGCAGCCAGCCCCATAAAAATTTATTACTTATTTAATTTAGACATTGGGATGTAACCCATATCTTCTACTTGCTTTTCAAAGTCTTTGCCTTTTACATAATCAATGTAAGCTTTCGTTGCTTCTTTCGCTTCACCTTTTGTTACCATGTACTCGTAAGACCAGAATGGATATTTACCAGACGAAATGTTTTCAACTTTTGGTTCAGAACCATCAATTTTCACTGTTTGTAGCGCACCTTTTTTATCGCCAACCATGTAAGACATTGCTAAATAACTTACTGAACCTGGAGTAGAATTGATCGCTTGCTCTACTGCACCGTTAGAATCTTGTGTTGTACCAGTTCCATCGTTAATTTTCGCTTCTTTCATAACTGTCTTTTCAAATGTAGCACGTGTACCAGATGAAGCTGGACGGTTAATTACGTTGATTTTTTCATCTTTCCCGCCTACCTCTTTCCAGTTTGTTACTTTCCCAGTGAAGATATCTTGTACTTGTTGCACTGTTAAGTTATCAACTTTTACATCTTTATTTACGACAAGCGCGAATGCAATACCCGCAACCTTGTTATCTACTAATTCTTTCGCTTTTTCAGCATCTTTTATTTTATCCCCTGATGGAACATCTGAATTACCAATTTGTACTGCACCCGATGCTACTTGGTTAATCCCAGTTCCACTACCGCCACCTTGCACTTGAATAGAAACTTTTGAATTTTTCTCCATGAATTTCTTTCCAGCTTCCTCCGCAAGAGGTAGAAGAGCTGTAGAACCAGCTGCTGCAATCGTACCTGATAATTCTTGTTTTGTATTATCGCTTCCTTTAGCAGTTTCTTTACTAGCTGTATCATCTGCTTTCCCACATCCAACTAACGCTCCTGCTACCACTAAAGCCGCTAAAGAAAATTTAATACCTTTTTTCATAACCATGTCTTGTACCCCCATTTGGATTCTCACTTTTCGAATTCATTTTCTTTCGAACACAAATTCATTGTAGGACAACAATATTATGTGAGTGTTAAGCAATTTTTAATTTTAAGTAAATGACGATAATAGCCCTTAAAAGCTAGGAATCCCAACATTTATAGTTAAAGAACCCAACAAAATCCACACTAATTAAGCAGTAATGTAAATTTATTCTTAACAATGTAAATTCAATGTAAATGTTTTTCGCTCTTTTCCCCTTTTAATTAAAAATACATTTACAAATACATTGTATCTTTTAACTTTTACACTCTTACTTTATTTACCTTCAACAGAATTTCAGTAATATTTTTTAGTACAACTAAATAAATTGGAACAATTCTAAAAATAAATGAATATTTTTAAAGTACCAATTGACAGCATCATCCAATGTAGTCTACTATATTATTAACAAAAAGTTTACCTAAGGAAACTTTTTAAACTTAAACAAACAATATAGAGATGAGGTAACTTTTATGGTATCGGCTAATACAAAACCACTTTCCGAGTTTAAGACAGGAGAGTTTGTACAAATTGAGAAGATACAATTAGAAGGAACTATGAAACGACGTTTATTAGACTTAGGATTTATCCCTGGGGCAACAATTAAAGTATTACAGCGCAGTCCGCTTGGAGATCCGGTCGCTTATCAAGTAAGCAATACAACTATCGCACTACGTAAGGAAGAAAGTTCCCTTATTTTCGGGGTATTAATAGGAGATGATTTCAGATGAGCAAACATCGTATTGCTTTAGCTGGCAACCCGAACACCGGGAAAAGTACATTATTTAACACTTTAACAGGCTTAAAACAACACACTGGAAACTGGACGGGAAAAACTGTTTTAAAAGCTGAAGGGGAATATGAACATAACGGAAGTAAATATACATTAATAGATTTACCTGGAACTTACTCACTATATTCAAATTCTGCGGATGAAGAAGTAGCAAGAGATTATATTATATTTGAAAAACCAGAAGTAACTGTAGTTGTTATAGATGCAACTGCAATGGAAAGAAATTTAAATTTAGCCCTCCAAGTGATGGAAATGACAAGCAATGTAGTCATTTGTATTAATTTAATTGATGAAGCGGAGAAAAAAGGCATCGTTATTGATGAAAAGAAATTAGCAAAATCGCTCGGTGTACCTGTAGTTAAGATTTCTGCTCGTAACCGAGTAGGTATTGGGCATTTGCTAAGTGTTATCGCTAAAGTAGCAAATAAAAAATTAATTCCAACACCAATTAAAATTTCTTACAGTGAAAAAATCGAAAATATGATTCAGGAATTAGAACCACAAATTTATAAAGTGTTCGGTGATACGTATCCAGCACGTTGGATTGCGTTACGTATATTAGATGGAGATAAAAATTTCTTAACTACACTTCAAAAACACCATAATGAACCACTTGTAAGGGAGGTCGTAATGAATGGAATCTCACTCAGCCAGTAAAGCTCTTCCATTAGACTATATTATTCAACATGCACAAGCACTCTCAAAAGAAGATATACGAGATGATATTGTCGGAGATATTTATCGAACATCTGCAAGCATATGTAAAGAGTCTGTTCAATATACAAATACTGATAAATTGTATCGTTCTGAAAAACTAGATAAAATTTTCACATCTCCAATCTGGGGATTTCCAATTATGCTCGGTATTTTATCTATTATTTTTTATCTTACAATTGCAGGTGCTAACGTACCATCTGATATGATTGCTGAGTTTTTCGGATGGGCCGAAGGATATTTAACATCTTGGTTCCAGGCAGCACATGCACCCGAATGGCTACATGGCATTTTAATACTTGGTTTATTCCGTGGTATCGGTGCTGTTATTAGCGTTATGTTGCCACCTATGGCAATCTTTTTCCCTATGTTCGCACTATTAGAAAACTACGGATATTTACCACGTGTCGCTTTTAATATGGATCGCTTATTTAAACGTTCCGGTGCACATGGCAAACAATCTTTAACAATGGCAATGGGATTTGGTTGTAATGCAGCCGCTATTATGTCAACGCGTATTATTGAATCACCACGTGAACGTATGCTTGCAATCTTAACAAACAACTTCGTTCCTTGTAACGGTCGCTGGCCTATGTTAATTTTAATGGCTTCATTATTTATGGCTGCTGGTTATACAGGTAGTATGCAAACATTAGTTACTGCTGGCGTTGTAGTTGGAATGGTTGTAATTGGTGTTATTATGACATTAACTGTTTCTTGGGTACTATCAAAAACAGCTTTAAAAGGTGTGCCAACTCACTACACTCTTGAGTTACCACCGTACCGTAAGCCAAAAGTTTGGAATACAATTGTACGTGCAACACTCGATAAATCAATTTATGTTTTAAAACGAGCTATCGTTGTAGCTGCCCCTGCGGCTGCATTAACTTGGTTACTAGCTAATATTTTCATCGGTGACACAAGCTTACTTATGTATTTTGTAAACTTCCTAGATCCATTCGCTAAAATGTTAGGACTTGATGGATTCATTTTAGCTGCGTTCATTCTTGGACTACCAGCGAATGAAATTGTTATCCCGATTTTATTAATGTCTTACTTATCAACCGGAGCTTTAACTGAAATAGATGATTTTAACCAAATTAAAAATCTATTCTTAGAAAATGGCTGGACTTGGTTAACAGCGTTAAACACAATGTTGTTCTCACTTCTTCATTTCCCATGTGGAACAACACTGGTTAACATATATAAAGAAACAAAAAGTGCAAAATGGACATTCTTATCGTTTGCAATCCCTACCGTTATCACCATTGTTGTGACATTCCTCTCTACACAATTGGTACATTGGTTAGGGCTTTTATAAGCAAAGCATACATAGAAGGTATCCCCCTTCACATTTGCTTTGCGCGAAAGAAACCTGAAATCATTCAGGTTTCTTTTTTTGTGCATCAGTATTCCAAGGCTGTGCTCCATACGTTGTGAGTTTCTTATGAATAAAGTATATGGCTCCCGGAAGAACTGCCATTAATATCGTGCAACTAATCCCTAATCCAGTAAACAACTTACATCACCTTATTTCACTCTTTTCGGTAAGGCGGAACCTGAATGCTCAATTGTCGGGTGAACATGAACAGTAACCTCCGCATTACTAAAGTAATTTTCACCTTGATCCCAATTCTTATCTATCTTCTTCCATTCTTTATAATTATGCCGCTTATATACTTCTCCTAACGCTAATACATCTACCTTATATTTTTTTTGAACAAGCTTAATCGATTTTTGGATACGCTTCTCCATTTCTTCCGCAATGGTTTTCTTTAATCCCTTTTCATTCATAATTTGTTTATGATCACTAAAATGTAACTCTGCTAAAGTCCCTTCCAAAGATAAATGGATATCAAACTTCGGTTTTGTAGCATTTTCCGTAGATACTTTAATCTTTCGGCGCATCTTATGAATTTCGTATGTAACAAGCTGACCTTGTTTACGGATAGTAAAGAACCCTCCAATTTTTTTACCTATTACATAATTCATTCCTAATGTTTCTTCTCCATTCAAACTGCCTACACACTTATTATCTTTTCCACGAAACAACGCTGCCCCGTTCATTTGTACCCCCTGCTTTGTTAGTTCTAGAATAGGTAATACGAAACTTCGGTTAGCAATCATTTTTTGCTGTACCTCACCAATTCTTGCAGCTTCAATCATTTGAGCATTTTTCGGAGGATGCTCAGCTAACATATCAATATACTGCGCCGGTAAGTTCTCAGGCTTGGCACTCTGCTTTAAAATAGCTTCTGCATTTTTCTTAGAAACGAACAAACGAATATTTCTTCTCATCTCGTGATCACGAATATATACATCTAACGTATTTTGTAAAACATATGGATTCGCTAATAAATCTTTAGAAAAAATTATCACTTGTATGTGCGGAAAGAATAATGAGCGACTAATTTTTTTAGAGATAATTCGTATTTGCTCAAAGACACTATCTGCTTTCGCACTAACATTAATATAATTCTCACTATCTCGACCGCTTTGGCCACCTTGCTGCGCTAACTTACTGGGAAGTACCATCTGATACGTCCCTTTCATAATTGGATTTGATTTCTTTTTTTTCACAATATCATAGGCTGCACCTACTACAAATCCCCTTTCTTCTATCTCCTCTAACTCAGAACACCCACTCATAAATCCAACTACAGCTATAACCATTATAAATTTAAGAAGGTGTTTCATTTCCACCATTCCTTCTTTTTATTTTATATACAATTAAAACGAGCAAAGGCGCTAACACAACAAATCCCATATCTATCCAAGCTAAATAAGTTCCGTAATGTGATAATGAATCTAAATTACTCGGTATCATATTCACCATAAAAATAATAGGAGCACTTACGAAAATAAAAATATGTTTCTTCACTTTCGGAAACATAGCACAAAACAATAAAGATGCGACGTCATAATACATTGCTGTAGTGTTATAAATAGTAATAATCCAAGTCGTAAAAAAAATCGCATCAAATCTTTCTAAAAAACCTCCACCAATTTCAATTTCTTTACCCAATTCAATTGTTGGATACGTCAATCCACGGGTTGTCATATACGAAAAAACGCTAATACAAGTTACATAAATTAAAATGTATGACAGCACATTTACCATCACTGCTTTTGCAACTGCCATTGGCGCTTTTTTCGCTGTCTTATCGTTCAACATCACAGCATAAAACAGAGCTACCTCAAATCCGATAAATGTGAAAATAGAGTTTTTAACTCCTACAGCATATTGACTTGCGTTCGTTTGAAAAGCTGGTAGTAAATTGTTTATTTCCATTAAATTTATATTCAATAAAGAAAGCAACACTATCGCAATGAGCACGATAGGTAAGAATAGAACATTTAACCTTACTAAAGCCGCTCTCGATCCTGCTACTCCATAAATAACAACTAATAAGAAGAAGAAAGAGAGTAGCTGTATTGGTGTATCACTAAATAAATATGTTTGTGAAATAATTGCAATCATTCGTGACTCATATGCTGTCAAAGCAGCAAACGTTAATACTAAAATGCTACTAATTGTGTATGCAACAGGCTTTGTCAAATGCGTACTCGTATATTGAACAAAGTTTTGTTTCGGGAATAAAATAGCTACCCTCGTTACAAACCAACCTAAAACTGCACATATCAATCCACCCAGAAGCAAAATAATCCAACCGTCTGAAAATAAAGTTTGGTTAGCGATATCTCTTGGCATAGACAATGCTCCTATACCAATAATTGTTGAAGATACCGCAAACCCAATTTCCCGAGATCCAATCTCTTCATCGCCATACTCAAATGGTTTCAATTACTCTCGCTCCTTTGGACGTAATGTAGCGTCTTTCGTTTGTAAATATTCCGGTCTCTCTTTCAACATCGATTTTGGCATACGAATAAGTTCTTCTTTCCAATCTTTATAAAATGCAGGAGCGATAGGCGTTGTATACGGCACCCCGACACTCTTCAAATTCGTAATATGAACCGCAAGTGCAATAAGAGCTAAAATAATTCCATACAAACCAAAAGCAGTCGCCGCTAAAACAAAGACAAAAAGTAAAATCCGAAACGTAATCGTAATACTATATACAGGCAGTGAAAATGTAGCAATAGCTGTAACCGCAATAATGATAACTAAAAACGGATTTACAATTCCTGCGTTCACCGCTGCTTCTCCGATTACAAGACCACCTACAATCCCAATTGTTTGCCCCATCGGTTTCGGCAACCTAATTCCCGCTTCTCGTATTAACTCCATCGTTAATGCCATCATTAACGTTTCTATATAGGCTGGAAACGGAACACCTTCCCTGGCTCCAGCGATTGAATAAGCCAGTTTAGAAGGGATAAGTCCTTGGTGATATGATACGAGAGCTACATACATCGCTGGCATTAAAACTGCAACTATGCCAGAACCCATCCGCAAAATTCTTAATAAAGTCCCAATTACCCAACGCTCATAGTGATCTTCCACAGATTGAAAAATATCAACGAATACTAACGGAGCTATAAGGGCAAACGGTGATCCATCCACCAAAATAGCAGCCTTTCCTTTCGCTAATGAGGCCACAATATTATCAGGCCTTTCCGTATTCAAAAACTGCGGGAACGGTGACAAATTATTATCTTGAATTAATTGCTCAATCGTACCCGTCTCAAAAACGACATCTGTCTCTATTGATTGAAGACGCCGATCTAACTCTTTTACAATGTAAGGGTTAATAATGTCTTCTATATATACTAACGTCACTTCTTTTTGGGATCTCTTCCCCATAATATAAGATTGAAACCTCAGCTTCGGGTCACGTAAAGTACGGCGAATTAACATTTTATTCACGTTAATATCTTCATTTAACCCAATCCTCGGTCCACGTATTAAATCTTCTGTTACCGGCGGTTCTAAACTTCTTTTTTCCCACGCTCTACTATTAATCACGATAGCGGTTGGAATATTATCAATTAATATAACTGTATCTCCCGCTAAAATCGCATTTATAATATCCGGAAACGTTGTCTTCTTACCAACTTCCGCAATAGAAATAAAGCGATCCAATAACGTTTGAACAACAGCTTCTTCTTTTTGTACTTCTTCATATTGAAGTGTACGAACTACATATTTATAAACATTATCCTTATCTGTTAACCCACATAAAAAAATAACCGCACAGCGTGTAAAACTACCAGCAAGGGCAACTTCCCTAATTGTTAAATCATTAGGCGAACCTAACTCATCCCTAATTTCTTTCATAACTTCAAATAAGTTACCTTTTAACTCTAACAATTCCCCCACCTAACTTCCTTTTCAACAAGTTTTTAGTTAGATTCCGCTAATAGAAGAAAATATATACAAAAAAGAGCTATCTCTTTTCAAAGATAGCTCTAGCACACGGATTACTTTTCTACTATTATATTGTCTGTCTTTATAGACACATTTCTCGTGAACCCGCTAACGATAAACATCACAATCATATTCATTAACAATGCGACTATACCTACATTTAAATCTTTTATATATTGAGGGAAAGCTGGAAACATCGTAGCTATAGTTGAACCAGATAAAGTAATATATGCGACCACTAACAACCCAATCCCCATCCCTGCAATTGCCCCTTGCTTCGTAATAACTTGACGTGGAAACAAACTACATACAAGTGCAGGGAAAAGTTGTGTCACTATACTATATCCCATTAAAAGAAGTGCCCCTATTGTTTCTCCACCTTTAAAAGTGAACAAAACAGCTACAATCGTTACTACAGGCACAAATAATTTTGCCACTTTAGCAACTTGTCTATCTGAAGCAGATGGGACCATTGTTCGGTAAATGTTTTTTGCTAATAAAGTAGACGCCGCCATAACAAGCATGGAACCCGGAACTAATGCTGTTAATACTCCTGCACTACCAATAATCCCAATAAACCATGGATCAAATGTTTGAAGAGCGAGACGGAATAACGAAAGGTCTACATCCCCTCCCTTTAACCCTGGAACTTGCAGTATAGCAGCAAAACCTGCAAAGAATACGAAAAGCAATACTAAAGAATAAAGGGGCATGATCGCCGCATTTTTCCTAAATACTTTTTCATTTTTTGCAGAGAAAGCAGAAGCAAATGTATGGGGCCACATATAGAAACCGAGAGCTGTTAATACAATAGTAGAAACAAACCAAGAAATGCTCATCCCTTCATCAGGTAAAGATAAAAATCCTGGTTTCGCTGCTTCTACCGCTTCAAACATCGGCTGAAATCCCCCGTAATAATGGTACGGTAAATATATACCTAAAAACATAACGATAAACAGTATCATAATATCCTTCAAAGCTGCTGTCCAAGCAGAGCCGTGTATACCTGAAACCATTACATATATCGTTATAACAATTGCACCAATCCACACTGCAATAACCGGTGATACCCTTCCGTAAGATGCTTCCGAAACGATAATTCCTAATCCTTTTAACTGTAAAACAAGGTATGGAATAATCGAAATAACCCCAATGACAGAAACGATAATGCCAAGTGTCTGACTCTTATATTTCTTCACAAAAAAATCTGGCTGCGAAACAAGATTATGCTCTTTCGCATACTTCCAAACTGGCGGCAATAAAAAGTAAGATAAAATATAAGCTAGTGCACCATAACCTAAAATATAGAAAGTAGGTGCTCCTTTACTATACGCCCATCCACTTCCGCCTAAAAATGTAAACGTCGTATAAATTTCACCTGCCATAAGAAGAAAAACAAAAATAGTGCCAAATCCTCTTCCACCAACTGACCATTGCTCTAAATTCATATCTTTTCCATGTTGTGCCCGAATTCCTAAAAATAGTGCAAGAAACAAAAATAATATAATGATAAGTAATGCGATCATTTTACATCCCCCTTATTAGCAGGATCAAATACGTACACAAGTCCCATACAAAGAGACGTAATGAGCACCGATAATAATACCCAAAACAATAAAAATGGCATCCCTAATACGTAAGGAGTAACTGAATTAGCAAATACAGGTCCAATAACTAAACAAAAAACTGGAATAAGCGCTAATACGTGTATTTTCTTCATCTCATTCTCCTTTACTTATAAAATTCATAATGGATGATACAAAGACTTCCACGCCAATCGGTAATGCATCTTCATCAATCGTAAAACGAGGATGATGGTGAGGATATATAATTCCTTTCTCGTTATTTCCCGCTCCGATAAAAAAGAATGTACCTGGCGCCTTTTGTAAAAACGCTGAAAAATCTTCTCCAGCCATCGTCGGCTGTAAACGAGTCACTTGCTCTCTTCCATAAAGCTGTAATGCTGTTTGCTCAATAATCTCTGTAACTTCATAATCATTTACTACTGGTCGATATCCATATTCATAAGAAAATGTATATTTCGCCCCGTAAGATTCCGTCACATGCTTCACAATTCGTTCAATCCTTTTCTCTGTTTCTTCTCGCAACTCATGTCTTAAACTCCGCACTGTCCCTTCAATCTCCGCTTGTTCTGGGATCACATTATGGGTTGTCCCAGCATGAAATTGCGTAACAGATACTACAAGGGGATCTAATGGATTCGTGAGGCGAGATACAATGTGCTGAAGTTGCGAAACAACTTGTGTACCGATTGCAATGCTATCAACCGTTTCATGAGGGATTCCAGCATGTCCACCTTTTCCTTCTATCGTAATTTTAAAAACATCTGGGGCTGCCATTGCAGGACCATAAATTACACCTATTTTACCAACCTCTAACGATGCCCAAAGGTGAGCACCAATAATATAATCCACACATTCCATTACACCCGCTGCAACCATTTCCTCTGCACCGCCAGGAAAGTTTTCTTCTGCATGTTGGAAGAGAAAACGAATCTCTCCTTTAATCTTCTCTCTTTCTTCTACTAACTTATGTACGACCCCAAGTAATATCGCTATATGTCCATCATGGCCACATGCATGCATCACACCTGGATATGTAGAAATAAAATCAAACTCATTTTCTTCATGAATAGGAAGCGCGTCCATGTCAGCACGAACCGCGATGGTTTTACCAGGTTGCTTACCAATTAACCTTGCCATTACACTATATTTAGTAGGTCTTGACACTTCTAAATATGGGATTTTTTGAAGTATATCGAATACAAACTGTGATGTTTTTTCTTCTTGAAAAGATAACTCTGGATACTTATGAAAATGCCTTCTCCACTCAATTAATTGATTTTTCGATAAAACCAGTTCCTTTGCAACATCCATTTCTCTTCGCCCCTTCTTCACCAAGTTAAATGTTATTATAGCGTGAATCGTTAACTTTTAAAAGAATCTTCTGAATCTTCCGTTATAATAACTTAAAAATAAAAAGCCATCAAAAAGATGACTTTTTCAGTATTATAAAATAGTAATCGCTTGTTTCCCCATTTGCTCCCAAGCTTTCTCAAACTCTGCTCGCGGAACAGCAAAACGCGGATTATTTTTAAGTGGATCATTTACATATACAAAGTTTTGATCATACCCAACTATTACTACACTATGTTCATAATATGTAATTTTCACTTCGCCAGAGCTTGTATTCCATGTTTCAAAACTACTCTCGGCTAGTGGCTTAAACGTTGTATTAATAATGACCCATACTGGCGAACCGGAACTAACTACTTTATACATATCTTGCACGTCTCTACCTGTTAAATTAACTACTTTTTCAGGAGCATATTTTTCTGCTAAATTAAAAATGGGTTGATTATATACACCATATCCTGGCTCTGTCTTCGTATAAATATTTCCAACGAACCCCTCATAAGGATTTCCACGTAAACCATTTTGTTCAAATGGAACACGATGAATTTCGCTAGCAAGTTGCATCTTATCTACTTGTATACCTTTGTATTGTAGCAACATAGCCAAACTTGTAACTTCACATCCACGAGGTAATTCTGGTAACTGCTTTATAAACGGAACATTTTCAATCATAGTCGCTTCTTTCATTTCAGATAAAAACTCTAAACGGAACACTTGCGCCTTTTGTATAATTTTATCTTTCCCTATAAAAAACGCGGCAGCAAATATAATTCCAAAAATAAAAAGATATTTTAACTTTTTCATTTTAAACAAAACTCCATTAATTATTATTTTACAGACATACCTCTTATCATTGTACCTTTCTTCTTACTAGTTTGCTAGAAAGATTCTATGAATTATTGTTCACACTTCCATCGTTATAAAATTCTAATTATTTTTAATAAAAAGAAAAAACAATATACTTTTCTGAATATTTTTGCTAAAATCAAAATAATTAACATAGTGAAGATATCACCTTGTTAATAAAAACATTCTTAGAGTATTTAGTCATAGTTCGCATTTTACATACTCCATTCATTTCATAATAAATAAGCCGAGTATGTGTCACATCCCCCACTAATGATTAAAAACTCGGAATGAAAATCAATTCATACATACAAGAAAATAACGGGGTGAGGGGCATATGAATCAACAAGTAGAACAAACAGATTTAAAACGAACAATGAAAAGTAGACACCTATTTATGATTGCACTTGGTGGCGTTATCGGAACTGGCCTATTTATGGGATCTGGTCAAATCGTCCATAACGCCGGTCCTGGTGGTGCTATTCTTGCATTTTTAGTCGGTGGATTTGTTATGTATTTAACGATGTTATGTCTTGGTGAATTATCAGTTGCTATGCCAGAAGCAGGTTCATTCCAAAGCTATGCAAGCAAATTTATTTCACCTGGTTTTGGATTTGTTGTCGGTTGGATGTATTGGTTAAATTGGGCTGTTACGGTTGGGGTAGAGTTAACAACTGTAAGTATTTTAATGAAACGTTGGTTTCCAGACGTTTCTTCGTGGATTTGGTGTGTTACATTTGCAGCAGCACTCTTTCTTGTAAACGCATTATCAGCAAAAGCATATGCAGAAGCCGAATTTTGGTTCGCAAGTGTAAAAGTCGCAACCATTGTTATTTTCATCGTACTCGGTGGTGCAGTTATGTTCGGTCTACTAGACTTTAATGGAAAACCAGCGCCAATGCTTCACAATTTCACTGAAAATGGCGGATTATTTCCAAACGGTGCATTAGCTGTTCTTCTTACGATGATTACAGTAAATTACTCCTTCCAAGGAACAGAATTAATCGGAATTGCTTCAGGAGAAAGTGAAAACCCTGAGAAAACAATTCCAAAAGCGATTAAAAATACCATTTGGCGAACTCTCTTCTTCTTCGTCCTAGCAATATCAGTTGTTGTAGGTTTACTCCCATGGCAAGAGGCTAATCTAGTCGAAAGTCCATTTGTACTTGTATTTGATGTGGCTGGTGTTCCATATGCAGCTGACATTATGAACTTTGTTATTATTACAGCAGTATTATCCGTAGCCAACTCTGGTCTATACGCAAATTCTCGTATGCTTTGGGCGATGGCAAAACAAGGAATGGCAAGTCCAGCTTTTACGAAGTTAACTAAAAAAGGAGTGCCACTAAACGCATTAATTTTCAGTCTAATTTTTGCAAGTTTGTCTCTATTAACAAGTATATTTGCGGCAGATACTGTCTTTTTAGTTTTAACATCTATTGCAGCTATGGCCGCTGTCGTAGTTTGGATGTCAATCGCAGCTTCACAGTTTTTCTTCCGTAGAAATTTCTTAAAAAACGGCGGGGACATTAATGATTTAAAATATCGCACACCGCTTTATCCAATCGTTCCAATCGTAGCATTCTCACTCAATTTCATTACATTTGTTAGTTTAGCTTTCATTCCAGATCAGAGAATTGCTCTTTATTGTGGTATTCCATTTATGATTTTTTGTTACATTTTATACCAATTAAAATATAAAAAAGTTGTCACATTTGAACAACAAATAAATCTAAAAAAAGAAGTAAACTAAATATACAAAATATTCAGCTATCTTTCTTATCATAAGATAGCTTTTTTCTATTTCTTGGATATCTTGGTATAACTTTATTTATCTTAAAATTTCCACAATCACGTTTTTCACTGGAAAATAGTTTACAATGTTATCAAGTTACAAATGATATTCACCTTAAAAAGTGTGCATTTGTGTCTATTTTTTAACAATATCACAAAAACTATTGCCATCTATAAATTAATAGGTTTATATTGTTTTATTGGCATAGTTTCAATCCAAGGAGAAAGGAGATTTTCAATCGTGCAACTAAAGAAAACGTTTTGGAAGCTGGCTTCGCTTCTTCCGTTATCATTACTTCTGTTCCTCGGCGGCTGTGATAAGAAACTCGCAGTATTAAATCCGCAAGGACCTGTTGCAAAAGCACAGTATGATTTAATTGTTTGGTCATTCTTGCTTATGTCATTAATTATCGCAATTGTATTCATCTTGTTTACAGTCATCTTGATTCGTTATCGTGAAAAACCAGAGAATATGGACTACGAGCCACCTGAACAACACGGTAACACATTATTAGAAATTATTTGGACGCTTGTTCCTGTTATTATTGTTATCGCATTATCGATTCCAACAGTAAAAGCAACGTATGCTTCGGAAGAGGTTCCGGCAGAGTCCAAACATATTAAACCAGTTGAGATTTATGTTACATCTGCAAACTGGAAATGGTTATTCAGTTACCCAGAGGAAAAAATTGAAACCGTTAACTATTTAAACATCCCAGCTGGTGTACCAATTCAATTCAAACTGACTTCTGTCGGTCCAATGAATGCTTTCTGGGTACCAGAACTTGGTGGTATGAAGTACACTATGGATGGCATGATTATGGATCTTTATTTACAAGCTGATAAGCCTGGTTCTTACCTAGGCCGTAGTGCGAACTTCTCTGGTGAAGGATTCACACATATGGAGTTCGAAGTTGAAGCAAAAACTAAAGAGAAATATGACAAGTGGGTTAAAGAAGTACAACAAACTGCTCCTAAACTAACAGAAGATAAGTACAACGAAATTGTTAAACCTGGTGTAGTTGGTCGTATGACATTCTCTAGTCACCACTTAAGTTATGTAGATCCAAAATCACTTGAATATTGTGATTACAACTACTACAAAAACAAAAAATAATAGCTATTATTCCAACAGATTGGAGTGAACACAGTGAAGCTTGATGAATTCTTTGTCACAGGTGACCCGATTATTTACGGTGCAGACGCTTCTATCGTTCTTGTGACATTAGCAATCATTTTCGTACTAACAAAGTATAAAAAATGGAAATGGCTTTGGGACGAATGGTTAACAACTGTTGACCATAAAAAGATTGGGGCCATGTATATTATCTCTGCGGTTATCATGTTATTCCGTGGTGGTATGGACGGTTTAATGATCCGTGCACAGTTAACATTCCCAGAAACAACTTATTTAAATGCTGAACACTATAACGGAATCTTCACAACACACGGTACAGTTATGATTCTTTTCATGGCGATGCCATTCGTTATGGGATTAATGAACCTTGTAGTACCATTACAAATTGGTGCTCGTGACGTTGCATATCCGTTCTTAAATGCTTTAAGTTTCTGGTTATTCTTCGTCGGAGCAATGTTATTCAACATCGCTTTCGTAATCGGTGGTTCTCCAGACGCTGGGTGGACTTCTTACTTCCCAATGGCAGGTACAGAGTTTACTTCTGGTGTAGGAAATAACTACTACGCAATTGCATTACAGATTTCAGGTCTCGGTACGCTAATGACCGGTATTAACTTCCTTGTTACTATCTTAAAAATGCGTACACCTGGTATGACTTTAATGAGAATGCCAATGTTTACTTGGTCAATCTTAATTACAACAGTTATCATTATTTTCGCTTTCCCAGTATTAACAGTTGCTCTTGCATTAATGACATTTGACCGTCTATTCGATGCTCACTTCTTTACGATGGCGAGCGGCGGTATGCCAATGTTATGGGCCAACCTATTCTGGGTATGGGGTCACCCTGAAGTATATATCGTTATTTTACCGGCATTCGGTATTTTCTCTGAAATCATTAGTACATTCTCACGTAAACGTCTATTCGGTTACAGTGCGATGGTATACTCAATGGTTGCAATTTCTTTACTAAGTTTCGTCGTATGGCTTCATCACTTCTTCACGATGGGTGCAGGTCCAGCGGTTAACTCATTCTTCTCGATTTCGACAATGGCGATTTCGATTCCAACCGGGGTTAAGATCTTTAACTGGTTGTTTACACTGTATAAAGGACGTATTCGTTTTACAGTTCCAATGCTTTGGTCATTGGCATTTATTCCAAACTTCGTAGTCGGTGGGGTTACAGGGGTTATGCTTGGTATGGCAGCAGCTGATTATCAGTACCATAACAGCTACTTCCTAATTGCTCACTTCCACTACGTATTAATCGCAGGTACAGTATTCGCTATGCTTGCTGGATTCACATTCTGGTATCCAAAAATGACTGGTCATATGTTAAACGAACGCCTAGGTAAATGGACATTCTGGATCTTTATGAGCGGATTCAATATCTGTTTCTTCCCAATGTACTTCTTAGGTTTAGACGGTATGACTCGTCGTATGTACACTTACTCTGAAAGTCTTGGATGGGGATGGCTAAACCAAATCGCATCTGTTGGTGCGGTAATGATGGGTATTGGTTTCCTAATTCTTTGTTACAATGTAATTTGGAGTGCTCGTCACGGTGAACGTGACACAACTGGAGATCCATGGGATGGCCGTACACTTGAATGGGCAACTCAATCTCCTGTACAACATTACAACTTCGCGAAACTTCCTGAAATCAAAGAAGCTGATGCTTTCTGGTACATGAAAAAACGCGGAGAAACAGTTACACCAGCAGCAGAAGATATCAAACCAATTCACATGCCAAGTAACTCTGGTGTGCCTATTATTGCGTCTTTATTCTTCGGTCTTGCAGGTTTCGCATTAGTATTTAGCTGGTTCTGGCTTGCAGCAATCGGTGGCGTTGGTATTTTAGCTTGCTTAATCTATCGTTCATTCGATTATGATGATGGCTACTACGTAAGCGTTGATGAAATTAAAGAAACAGAACATATAGCATGAGAGGTGAAATGATATGGCGGCTTTAGATAAAAGCTTACCTTTGGAATATCAATCCGAGCAAAGCAGATTGAATATCCTAGGATTTTGGATTTTTCTTGGGGCTGAAATTATGCTGTTCGCAACACTTTTCGCCTCTTATCTAGTACTTGCTGGTCGTACGGCAGATGGCCCAACCCCAGCGCAACTGTTTGAACTTAAAACGCTTTTAATTCAAACATTACTACTTTTAACAAGTAGTTTCACATGTGGTATCGTAATTCACGAAATGCGTAAGCACAACCAAAAAGCAATGCTTGGATGGTTCATCCTTACATTACTTTTAGGTGCAGGTTTCCTATTCTTTGAAATCGAAGAGTTCATTATGTACATCGGTGAAGGCGCAACAATTCAAACAAGTGCTTTCCTATCTGCATTCTTCGTTCTTCTTGGAACGCACGGAGCCCACGTAACAGGCGGTATCATTTGGGCAATTTGTGTTATTATCCAAATTTTAAAACGAGGTTTAACACCAGTTACAGCTCGTAAAGTATTTATTATCAGCTTATACTGGCATTTCCTTGATCTTGTTTGGGTCTTTATTTACACACTAGTTTACTTGAACGGGATGGTGGCGTAAATGGGTCAAAATAACAATCAAGCAAACGGGCATGCGCATAGCGGATTCCCTTGGTCACACGTTTTCGGATTTATTTTATCGCTTGCACTAACGTTTCTAGCGTTATACGTGGCACTTTATACAAACTTGCCACTTTCAACAATCTTAACAACTATTATCGTAATGGCTGTTGCGCAAGCGTTGTTACAATTAATTATGTTCATGCATTTAAAAGAAGGAGAAGGAAGAGTTCAAATTCTTACAATGATATACAGTTTCTTCGTTGCAACTGCAACAGTTGGTTTAACTGTATGGATCTTCTTCTCAATGTAATGTACATGAAAAAGACTGCTGAGATTCCTCAGCGGTCTTTTTTTATCCCGCATTAACGAGCAGTAAGACCCCACTGATTAAAGTTTCACTTATCCCCTCCCCTATTACATCCACATTACGAAATTAACAACAGAATCATGAAAAATATACTTATTATGACAAATCTTAAGAAAACTCTTTCTTTATGAAATCGAATCCATATGCGTTGCTTTTCTACCTATTATATGGCTAAATAGGTACTATATTTATTTGAAGGGAGAGAACGCAATGGAACATCATACTTCTGTTCTATCACTTATGGTTGTCGTTGCAATCGCGTTTTTCGTTCCCCTTTTGTTACAACGCTTTAAATTAAAAGCACTTCCTGTCGTTGTTGCAGAAATCATCGCAGGAATCTTTGTAGGTAAAAGTGGGTTTAATATTATTGAGCCAGATATGTGGCTTCAAGTCTTATCGACACTAGGATTTATCTTCTTAATGTTCTTAAGCGGTTTAGAAATTGATTTTTCTATCTTTAAACAAAAAGGGAAAAAGAATACGACAAACGAACCAAACACATTCCAAGCAGCAAGCATTATCTTCTTATTTATTTTCATCTTATCTTATGCCCTATCATTACTATTCGTATGGCTAGGATTCGTGGATAATGCAATGTTTATGACTTTAATTATTTCAACTATTTCTTTAGGTGTTGTTGTACCAACATTAAAAGAAAATAACTTAGGAAAAACGGCAATCGGACAAATCATTTTATTAGTCGCTGTTATTGCAGATTTAGTTACAATGATTTTACTCGCTGTATTCGTCGGATTAAATTCCGAAAGCGGCCAAAGCATGTGGCTCCTTCTTCTTCTATTCGGCGCTGGTATTGTTATTTACTTCGTTGCAAAACGCTTTAAAAACATTCCATACTTAGATAGCTTAAAAGCTGGTAGTGTACAAATTGATACACGAGCTGTTTTTGCACTCATCTTAATATTAGTTGGGTTATCTGAATCTGTTGGAGCTGAAAATATTTTAGGTGCCTTCTTAGCAGGGGTACTCGTATCGTTATTATCACCAAATGAAGATATGATTGAAAAACTGGATTCCATCGGCTACGGTTTCTTCATCCCTATTTTCTTCGTAATGGTTGGTGTGAATCTAGAAGTTTGGTCTATTTTTAAAGAACCTTCTAGCATGCTAATGATCCCAATTTTAATTGTAGGACTCTTTATCTCAAAACTGTTACCATCACTCGTCTTACAAAAATGGTATCCACGTAATATCGTACTAGGAAGTGCCATCTTATTAACATCGACACTTTCTTTAGTTATTGCAGCTGCACAAATTGGTGAAAAACTAGGAATCATCAGTCCGAGTTTATCTGCTTCCCTTATTTTAAGCGCAGTTATTACTTGTATTTTTGCACCTATATTATTTAAAAAGATGTTCCCAAAAGTAGAAACACCAAAACCAAAAGTTTCTATTATTGGTGCGAGCAGAATTACCCTTCCGTTATCACTTGATTTAAAACGAGAAGATTATGACGTAACACTTTATATGATGCGTCAAAATAAAATAAATGATGAGGAAGCGAAATCACATGACTTCCCTATCGTAAAATTAGATGACATCACAATCGCTTCATTAACTGAACAAACAGCATTTAACGCAGACCGCGTTGTTGTTGCAACAAGTGATGATGAACAAAACTTATTATTGGCGGAACACGCAAAAGATCTAGGTGTTGAACATGTTATTGCAAGTGTAGAAGATCCACTTCTACAAGAAAAAGCAACGCAAGAACATATCGCCGTATTCTCAACAATTAACTCTACACGTATTCTGTTACGTGCACTAATTGATAAACCGAGTCTCGTTCGCTTAATTACAACAGCAAATGAAACAGTTCGTGAAGTTGAACTACGTAGCAATACATATAACGGTGTTGCACTACGTCGCCTTCCGTTTTTAGGGGATGTACTCGTCATTCAAATTTACCGCGGTAATAAAGCATTAATCCCGCATGGTGATACGAGACTACAACATGGTGATACATTGCTTGTCACAGGTTCAAAAGAACATATTGATACGTTGAAAAACATATTAGAATAAAAAATGCCCCTTACATAATTGAGGGGCATTTTTTTCCATTCCATATGGTAAAATGTTACTATCACATATTATGAGGATGGATCACATTATGTCTATTGTAACTTTAGCTCTTTTATTATTGGCGGAAATACTCGTTGCCATTATTCTCATCGGTGTTAGCATTGAAATTTGTAGTTACGGATGGAAAAAATCGAATGGAATAAAATACTCTTGCCTCTTACTTTCACTCCTTCTCGGAACTGCTAGCATACTCGGACTTTTCGCCGCACCTGCCTATTTCTTTATACAACTAACAGAAAACGCCTTATAAGAAAGGATGTTAATATGATTACCGTGAAAAATATTGAGGGATCTGAAACTTACGTATTACGTCAAAAAATTTTACGCCCGAATCAAACATTAGCAGATTGTAAATACTCTTCCGACTATGAAACAGACACCTTTCACTTAGGCGCATTTATAAACGATGAACTAATTAGTATCGCTTCCTTCTCAAAAGAGATATACCCTGACTTACTAGCAGGTGTTCATTATCGTCTACGAGGAATGGCCACATTACCTGAATTTCGAAACAAACGTGCTGGAAGTTCCTTAATTCAGAAGGCGGAGCAAGTCTTGCAAGAACGTAAAGCAAATATATTATGGTGTAATGGCCGAATTACTGTAGCTGACTATTACAAGCGCTTAGGCTTTCAGGAACATGGTGAAATCTTTGAAATTGAACCGATTGGCCTTCATAAAGTACTGTATAAAAGAATATAAGAAAAGCTTTCCGCAATATGGGAAAGCTTTTCTTATATTTCAATCTTCACTTTTTATTTTTCTCACATATATGTATATAAACAAACTAGGAACTAAAAAACAAGCAAACATAATAAGTCCTGTCATACTAATTTCCTTTATAGCAATATCTGGTGTTACAATAATACAAATAGCTAAAATTCCAATAACAATACCTACTGGAATAAATAATAATTTCATAAAATAGCTGCGTGATACTCCACCTGTATGCTCATATGCCTCTACAGAATGTTTTAAATTTAAGAAGTTAATGACTACGATCCCGCCCATAAATACCATTAATAAATCCGAAACACTTTCATATTCTGCACCTTGCAAAACGTAGCGATAAAAAACGATACCTAGTATGACGATATTTTGTAAGATGAAAACGAGTCTAATATGTTTTAGCCCCTCAATCATTAAACGTTCATCTTTCACAATCCTCACTCCTCTTCCTCCCAAAATAAATCATTCAATGTTTTGTCTACCGCATAACAAATTTTCAAACATAAATCTAAAGACGGGTTGTATTTCCCCTTCTCAATTAAACTAATCGTTTGCCTTGTAACGCCTACTTTTTCTGCTAATTGTTGCTGTGTTAAATCTAACTGAACACGCGCGACTTTTATTTTACTTACAGCCATTCATGTTCCTCCTCTGCCTTTATTGTAACATATATATTCCATTAGGTAATTTATATTTTACTAAAATCGTTTGATTTTTACTTTATTATACACAAAAAAAGAGCCTCCCATAAGAAGCTCCCTCTTCTATATCTATATTATAAGAATAAATGACATCCAAATAAAATTGTAAATAAGTATAGTAACGGATGTACTTCCATCCCTTTCCCTTTCACAATTTTTAAGACTGGATACACTAAAAATCCAATTGCAATTCCATTCGCAATGCTAGACGTTAACGGAATACCAATAAAAATTAAAAATGCTGGTAATGCATCTTCAAATTCATTCCAATTAATATCACGAAGACTTTGCGCCATTAGACTACCTACAATAATTAATGAAGGAGCTGTAATAGCGGCTACACTTGATAAAGAAGCAATCACAGGGCTGAAGAATGCCGTTATAATCGTTAGACCGACAACTACAATACCCGTTAATCCTGTTTTACCACCTGCAGCAATACCAGCTGATGATTCAATCGTCGCTGCTGTTGGGCTTGTTCCAAAGATAGAACCTGTAGTCCCACCAATTGCATCTGCAATAAACGCTTTACCAAAACGTTTCTCTGTATTATCTGTAATTAAACCCGCTTGTTTAATTAAACCAAGTAATGCACCTGTTGTATCAAATAACAGTACAAGTAAAAATGAAAATACAACACCATATAATCCGTATTCAATTACATCTGAAAAGGCATTGATTGGGTTTGAAACGATAATTCCCTCTGGTAAATGAGGCATCGCAACAATTTTATCCGTAAACTTCAGTTGCCCTGTAAAGAAGGCGATAACTCCTGTCACAATCATACTAATAAATAATGCACCGCTCACACGTAATGCCATTAATACCGCCGCTAATATTAAACCAATTAAAGTTAAAATAACGGCTGGAGAATGAAAATCACCAATCGTAACTAAATTAGATGGATGATCAACGATAATTCCAGAAAGGCGTAATCCAATAAAAGCAATAAATAGTCCAATTCCACCTGCAATTGCATGTTTTAAACTATCAGGAATTGCGACAATTAGCTTTTGCCTAAATGAAGTGAAAGATAATAAAAGAAAAATGATACCTGTTACAAATACTGCTGAAAACGCAATGACATATGTAATCCCCTCTGCCTGTTGAACAACAGAATAAGCAAAATACGCATTCATTCCCATAGCTGGAGCAATAACAATTGGATAGTTAGCTAAAAACGCCATACATAGCGTTCCTACAACCGTCGCAATAATAGTTGCTGTAAAAGCTTGATCAAATGGTACACCTGCATCAGATAATATTTTCGGATTGATGACAAGAATATACGCAAATGTAAAAAAAGTTGTGATGCCAGCTAAAAGCTCTTGCTTCACAGAAGTGTTATATTTTTGTAATTGAAACATGGTTATGTACCCTTCCTACATCTGAATTATTATCACATATTCTTTTCTTACTAGTATGTGAGAAAATATAATACTTAATCTTAACAATCAATAAAAAGAAGAGTCAATATATTCGCTAATAGTTCGAATTTTAAATTTAAGTCTGACAAGTTTAGATGTAGTACAGTTCATCATGATTATTTTTGTAGCATAACAGATAGAAATGTTTTATAATTTGAAATAGTTAAATATTTAGCAAACGCATTCAAATATCGTTCACTCTACAAGGGGGATTCTTCTTATGCAGCACACAAACAAATCTGAAACTTTAAACCGCGGTTTAAAAGAACGACATATTACTTTAATGTCGCTCGGCTCCGCTATTGGCGTTGGACTATTTTTAGGATCCGCTTCTGCTATTAAGCTAGCTGGCCCTTCTATTCTACTAGGTTATATGATCGCCGGACTCGTTATTTTTTTCATTATGCGAGCACTCGGAGAAATGGCAATTGAACAACCTGTTGCCGGTTCTTTTAGTAAATATGCTTCTGATTACCTTGGACCACTAGCTGGCTATATTACTGGCTGGAACTACTGGTTTTTATGGGTTGTTACTTGCATGGCTGAAATTACAGCAGCTGGCATTTACATGCAATACTGGTTCCCAGATATCCCGCGCTGGACTTGGGCTTTACTCGCTCTATTATTAATGAGTGCTTTCAACTTCTTATCTGTAAAAGTATTTGGAGAACTTGAATTTTGGTTTGCTCTCATCAAAATTGTCACAATTATCTGTATGATAATTGTTGGAGCTGGTATTATTTTATTCGGATTTGGAAACGGTGGTATCGCTACTGGTATTTCAAACCTTTGGTCACATGGTGGCTGGTTCCCAAATGGTTTTTCTGGGTTACTACTCTCCATGCAAATGGTGTTATTCGCTTATTTAGGCGTTGAATTAATCGGTGTTACAGCGGGTGAAGCTCAAAATCCGAAAAAAACACTCGCAAAAGCAATCGATAACGTATTTTGGAGAATATTACTGTTCTACGTTGGGGCTCTATTCGTTATGATGGCAATTTATCCATGGAATGAACTTGGGGAAAAAGGAAGTCCATTCGTATTAACATTCCAGCAAATCGGTATCGCAAAAGCAGCAGGGATTATTAACTTTGTCGTATTAACAGCAGCTCTTTCTTCTTGTAATGGTGGTTTATTTAGTACAGGCCGTATGCTATTTACATTAGCTCAGCAAAAGAAAGCACCTGAAAGATTTGGTCGTTTAAATAAAAACGGTATTCCGAGTCAAGGAATTGTAGCAACAGCTATCGTTTTACTCGTTGGTGTTATATTAAACTATCTTGTGCCCGCAAAAGTGTTTACATGGCTGACTAGTATTTCAACTTTCGGGGCAATTTGGACTTGGGGGATCATTTTAATCGCTCAAATTAAATTTCGTAAAGGTTTGCAAACTGATAAAAAGGACAAGCTAACATATAAAATGCCTTTACATCCATTCAGTTCATATTTCTCACTCGCTTTCCTTGCACTCGTATTAGGTATTATGGCGTATTCAGAAGATACAAGAATTGCATTGATTGTTGGTCCTATTTGGCTTATTGGTTTAGCTATCGTGTATTACATGAAAGGTTTCCATAAAATTGATGAAACACCTAATTCAAAAATTAGTTAAACAAAACATCCCTTCCTTATTACTTGGAAGGGATGTTTTTAAATCTATATAAATATTTCTCAACAAAATTCACGTTATTTTTACAATTTTTTAATATTTTTTATGTTTTCCGTCTTTATTTTTACAGAAAAATAAATTACATTATTAAAGCACATATATTTATTATTAGGGGGATTCTTCTATGAAGAATAAAAAATGGATTACATTTTCTTTAGCAACAGCAATTACACTAAGTATAGGGACTTCGTTCATACCGTCTACTTATGCAGAAAGCTCTGTAGACCCAGCTCCTGAAATTGCTGCAAAAGTTGTAAATCAAAACAATGGGAAAAAAGTATTATTCGATAATACACACGGTCAAACTGCCGGAACCGCTGACTGGGTTATTGATGGTGGCTTTTCTGATTTCGGAAATGGTATTGCTCAAAATGGCTATCATGTAAAAGAACTACGTAAATCAACACCAATTACATACGAAGATTTAAAAGACTACAATGTGTTTATCGTTCCAGAAGCAAATATTCCTTACAAAAAATCTGAACAAGATGCTATGTTACAATACGTGAAAAATGGCGGTAGTATTTTCTTTATCGCTGACCATTATAATGCAGATCGTAATAAAAATCGCTGGGACTCTTCTGAAGTATTTAATGGATATAGACGCGGTGCATGGGATAACCCTGCAAAAGGAATGTCAAGTGATGAAGTAAATTCACAAGCTATGCAAGGAGTAGAAAGCTCTGATTGGCTATCTGACAACTTCGGTATTCGCTTCCGCTACAATGCAATCGGTGATGTTGCAGCTAAAAATATTGTGTCACCTGAACAATCATTCGGAATTACAAAAGGTGTTTCATCTGTAGCAATGCATGCAGGTTCAACTCTAGCAATTACAAACCCAAAACTAGCAAAAGGGCTTGTTTATCTTCCAGAAAACCCGTCAAAATGGAATAATGCTGTTGATAGCGGTGTTTATAACGGCGGTGGCGTTGCAGAGGGGCCTTATGCCGCTATCGCAAAAGTAGGGCTTGGAAAAGCTGCCTTTATCGGTGATTCTTCTCCAGTTGAAGATGCATCGCCAAAATACGTTCGTGAAGATTCTGGCCAAACAAAGAAAACTTACGATGGATATAAAGAAGAAAACGATGCTATCTTACTAGAAAATATCGTAAATTGGCTATCGAATAAAGAAACATTTACAAGTTTAGATCAAGTAAATGGTTTACAACTTGATTTACCTACCACTTTACAAACATTTGAACAACCAAGCTTATCAACTGAGCCACAACCTGAACCTTGGAGTGCGCCAAATGCAGGTTATCAATGGTTTAATACAAACACTTTTAAATCAGGTTCATACGGTTATAACAGTGCTGTAACAGCAAACGACTACGTAGTTACACACCCTAGCACTCTACCAAACAATGAAGTGTTCCAAATAAAAATCCAAGTAAATAACTTATTACCAAACACAACATACACTAATTACTCTTTAGGTATATTCACTACTGGCGGTACACAAGTAGCAAAAGTTCAAAATACAAATGGTTCTTGGCCATCTGCTTTTGGATATAGTAGTGCATTCTCTTTCACAACAAACAGCTTAGGTTCTGCTGAGAAGATTGTAAATGTACAAATCAATCCAAATACTGCTGGACAAGCAACTCTTCGTCTACGCCAAAATACGACAGCGAAATACAATGAAACTGTAATAATTGATAAGAAATAATGAAGAAGGCAATCCGCATGCGGATTGCCTTTTTCTCACTTCTCTTCTTTCGAGAAAAACATTCTTGAAATAACGATACCTATACTTCCTACAATTAAGAATAACACAGCCCTGATCATCATCGATACTTCTGGTAAGTCCAGAAGGAATAGCTTCCCTATCGTTACGACTAACACGACTAAGCCGGCATACAATATTTCATTTATATTTTTATTCCGTCCAAGCCAAACGGCAAATAATGCATATACCATCCATAATAACGATACAGATACGCTTATTATACTTCCATCTGTAGACAGCACTTCACCGACTCTAGTAATTGCAATAAATACGATAACCATAAACCAATAGAGCGTTATAGAATAAACATATTTTCCGAAGCTCCTTAACACATCTTTCGCTTGTTTCATGCAGTAATAAAATGTACCTATTAAAATAATATGGGCAACAAACCCAGCTGAAATGAAATGATCAAACGGACTAAAAATAGTTTGTATCATTCCAATCCCGTAAATCGTCGCACTAACATACAATTTCACCTGTTGTTTTACTTTAATAGCCGTCACCATACCGAGGAAACCTTGCAATAATAATACAATCGCTGCATTTACTAAACTATACTCATATAAAATCGCTAAACTAAATGCACCCATTGCGAAACCAAATAAAAGATTTGTAAATGTAGAATGTCTATTCTTCCTATATTCAAACACAAACATAGTAGCGTGCACGAGTGCACTAATCATTAATCCCCATGTTGTAAATTCAGGTATTTTTGAAATGGCTAATATAAAGAGAACTGCATTCGCACTAAATATCGCCAAGCGTGGCTCTAATATAAAACTTCTCTCCGTAAACATATGCCAAAATAATAGTAAGTGAATCAAACCATAAACAACCGTTAACTGTATTTGCAAATCCTCTACTAACATTGACATAATAGCAAAGAAAACAAAAAGGACAATAGCAGCAACAGCATAAGAAATCATATATAAATACTGATAACGATTTTTCAACGCATACCATAATAAGCTAAGTGTTAGTATCGTCTCATATCCAAAGAAAATATAGGGATTAGGAGTCGTACTATTTAATAAGAATGGCACGAAGAACGCTCCTACGGCTACGAATATAGTAAGATATTCCGATTGATACCTCTTCGCTACATAAATACCTAAAATGACCCATGCAATATTACATACAAACGCAACACTTGCTGGAATAAATCCATATAAATAATGCGCCGCAAATGTCGTTAAAACTATACCCGTAATACTTCCTCCTGCTAATACTAAACCCAACGCTTGCCGCTCTCGTTTAATTTGAATATCACCTATATAATAAAAACCGATTGATAGGACAATACCAAACACAATTCGTATTACAGGTGTTAATAATCCAGCATCTACCCCTGCTTTAAATAACCAGATTACTCCAAGTAACATAATGCCGACAAATATACGTGGCAACCAAGTTTGGCAAAACTTAATAATATTAAATGGTTCTGGTTTAAATGCAGATATATCTACTTGTTTTACCTCACGTTCTTGCACGGGCTCCTTTATTGTAACTACTTCTTCTTTTGGCTTTTCCTCCATTACCGTTTCAATATATTCTTTCTTTTCTTTACTAACATGTTGCTGAGCATTTTCTACTTCTATTTCTCTTTGTTTTGCTTTCAATTCAAAAAGCGCTTCTTGAATTGTTTCAATTGCCGTTTCGAGCGCTTCTATTTTCTTATTTAAATCCTCCTTCATACGCTCCCCCCTCACCATTCATTCAAAATCTATATATTACCAATTATCTTTATCATACTCTTAGTCTATTCATTTTCAATACTATTTTTCCTAAAAAAAGAAAGGTGTCTTCCGAAATAGGAAAACACCTTTTTACTCATTTATTCTTATTTAGAACAACACTAACGATGACACCAATACAAACACCTATAATAGCTGGAACAATCCATCCAACACCTTCTGTATAAAACGGAATGTATTTCAATATTGACGTCCACTGATTCATCATTACATTTTTATTGAAAATATCGATTGCACTAAATACCGCTACAATCCCAACAGTTACTGCATATACGTATGCATACTTTCCAATATATTTATGGAATAACCCTAGAATAATGAGTGTTAATGCAACTGGATAAATAAATCCAAGAATCGGTACTGATACTTTTAAAATTTGTGTTAATCCTAAATTAGCTAAAATCATACTAGCAAAACTTAATATAAATGCCCAAACTTTATACGCTACTTTCGGAAATGCACTTGCGAAAAATTGACTACAAGATGTAACAAGCCCGATTGAAACGCATAAACACGCGATCGTAAAAATAAGACCTAATAAAACGACTCCGCCTTGTCCAAATAATGTAGTCATAACTTGCGCTAACACGTTCGCCCCATTATCAAATGTACCTAACGAACCGCTAATTGAACCAACATATCCAAGTATGACATAAATAATAGATAATAATAGTCCTGCACCAATTCCAGCAATACTCATATATTTCGCTAAACCTTTATCATCTTCAACACCTTTTGCACGAAGAGCATTTGCAATAACAATCCCAAAAATTAAAGCGGCTAGCGCATCCATTGTTAAATATCCATCTAAAAAGCCTTGGAACATAGGAGCTTGTCCATAGTTTCCAGCAGCCTCTTTCACACTGCCTACTGATGTAAACATACTCTTTATAAAAATAAGGGCAATCATCCCTAATAATAACGGTGTTAAAACTTTTCCGAACAACCCCATTAATTTAGACGGTGATAAACTCAACCAGTACACAATACTAAAGAAAATAACCGTGTAACATAATAAAACTACACTTCCCGATTCTGTGAAGAACTGACCTGGTCCCATTTCAAAAGCTAAACTTCCTGCACGTGGTATACCAAGACCTGGTCCAATAAATAAATACACGATACATGGGAAAATAATGGCGAATGAAGAATGAACCCTCCCCGCTAACGTTTGAAAGCTTCCCGCTTTCGCAATAGCGATAACACCCAATATAGGAAGACCTGTTGCTGATATAATAAATCCTATTAATGAAATCCACACATGTTCTCCTGCTTCATACCCAAGGAAAGGTGGGAATATAAGATTCCCCGCTCCAAAGAACATCGAGAATAACATAAGGCTAATCAGTAAAATTTCTTTTTTCTGTAACAATTTCATTTGTTTCTCCTTCTTTAATTTCATCTTTTATGAAATCAATTTCACATATAAAAAAGTGCAATAATTCGCTTCCTAACAAAGAAAACATAGTCCATAGTCTAACATAAAAGAAACACCCATTCTATAGCTATCCCTCTTTTCCAATTTCTTCTGAAAAATCAACCTTTATTGACTTATAATAGTTAATAAGGTAAAATATTAAATGTACAAAATTATTAACTTTGTTTTTGTTTGTGTCAGGAGGAAAATAACATGGAATCAGCGATACAACTAGAAAGAGAACAACAAAGAAAAAAGAAACATCCTCCAGGTTTATACTTACTCTTCTTTACAGAAATGTGGGAAAGATTTAGTTACTATGGATTACGAGGATTATTAACATTATATTTAACGACAGCTTTAGTAAGCGGTGGTCTTGGGTTTAGTCCTGCGTGGGCACTATCCATTTACGGATTTTACACTGGAGCCTGTTATTTCACACCAATGATTGGTGGATACTTAACAGACCGGTTCCTAGGTAGACGAAAAGCGATCACAATTGGTGGTATAACAATGGCAATTGGTAACCTTACACTATTTGCCATGCAAAACCAAGCCGGCCTATACCTCGGATTAGCGCTTATTATTATCGGTAACGGATTCTTCAAACCGAACATCTCTACACTGGTTGGGGAATTATACGAAGAGAACGATCCAAAACGTGATAGTGCATTTACCATTTTCTATATGGGTATTAACGTCGGATCATTTTTAGCTCCACTCGTTTGTGGATTTTTATCAGAAAATTTATTCAAAACAACAGTTGATGGCGTTGTACATTACGGATTCCGTTACGGTTTCTTAGCCGCTTCAATTGGAATGATCATTGGACAAATTTTATTTACAACATTATCAAATCGCTTCCTTGGTGATATCGGTAAAAAACCAACTCGTGATTTGCAAACAACAGATGGACAACCATCAGTAGGAGATACACCGTTAACAAAAAAAGAAAAACAACGTACCGCAGTTATCGTCATTTTAACATGCTTCGTTGTCTTCTTCTGGGCTGGCTTTGAACAAGCTGGTAGCTCATTAACATTATATACAAACAAATTTGTAGACCGCTCTGTGTTCGGATGGGAAGTTCCAACATCTTGGTTCCAATCGGTCAATCCATTATTTATTATTTTACTTGCTCCAGTCATTTCAGCATTATGGGCAAAACTTGCAACTCGCAAGCGCGGGGATTTAAAAATCCCAACTAAAATGGGACTTGGTATGATCTTGCTTGGTATCGGTTATATCATTCTCGTTATCGCTACATTAAAAACAGGTAGTGATGAACATAACATTACAGAAAAAGCAAACTTACTATTTATCGTCTTTACGTATCTTTTCCATACGTTAGGTGAGCTATTCTTATCACCTGTTGGACTATCAATGGTTAGTGCACTTGCCCCAGTAAAACTTGCTTCTTTATTAATGGGAGTATGGTTAGCAAGCTCAGGAATTGCTAACATTTTAGGCGGACAACTTGCAAGCTTCACAACTTCACTTGGATATGCTGAAGTATTTACAGTAATCGGAGCTGTAGCAATTGTGTTAGGTTTTGTTTTATTATTAATTTCTAAGAGATTAGTGAAATGGATGGATTAAAAAAAGATGAGGGATTCCCCTCATCTTTTTTTATGCATTCTTACCTTTTTCTATCGCTTGTTCGTACAGCTCTTTATGTTCTTTATATTCACTTGGCACAAAATTCTTATAGAAGAATGCAAGCCAACTGTCTCCTTTTTTATATCCTTCTTCTCTAATTTCTGCTGCTTTTTTATTTGATTTAAATCCTTCAATAAACCATTTCTTTAACGATTCATTTTTTTCATACTTAGCAGGAACTTTCAAATCATAGTTTTCAAATGCATACTTATAGCCAGCCTTTTCTACTGCTTTTTTTGTAGACTTATAGCCCTTTTCATAAGCTGTTTCATACACCTTCACATACACATCTTTCTCTCTATTTCCAGGTTTCTTTCCAGCTAGTTCCTTACCTGCCTTTTCCCCTAGTTCAGCTTGCTCTTTTTCAATTTTTTCTGTTCTTTCTTTATTCCCTACTTGGAAACCTTCTGCAAAGTTCGGCTTAAACTCCGGAGCAATTTGACTATCTTCCATCGTCTCTTGTGCTAAACCTTGCCCTTTTCCTTTTTCAAAATACGTTTTCTTCTGCTCTTCTAAAGACCAAGATGCAGCATATGCAGTTTTGAATGCTTCTTTATATGTATCTGATTTTCCAGCTAAATGTGATTCCGCATCATTTTTCCCTGCTTTAAAATCAGTCTCTCCACTTTTTTGTCCCTCAAGCTGCCCTTTTTCCATATCAGCTTGACGCTGTGCTTCCTCTCGCTTACGTGCCTCTTCTGCTTTTCTTTGCTCTTCAGCTACACGTTGTCTCTCTTCCTCTGCTTTTCTTTGTTCCTCCGCTACACGTTGTCTCTCTTCTTCAGCTTTACGCTGCGCCTCTGCGGCACGTTGTTTTTCAGCCTCAGCACTGCGCTGCGCTTCTACTTGTCTTTCAGCTTCTACAGCACCATTATTATTTGGGCTAGGAGCTGGACTCGTTGCACCACTACTAGAAGCTGGCTTATTGTGATAATGATATTCCCCGTACTGTAATCCCCATTTTTCACAATTTGTACGACACGTATGTCCCCCATTAGCATCTGTACGCCCTGGATGCGCATAGGCTGAAATTGGAGCTACCAATAACGCTACACTTGTTGTTAAAAGAAGTTTCTTCACCTGTTGTTTCACTCTTGTTCCTCCCAAAATCTTGAATTCTAACTTTATTATACATAAATAGAAAAATACTTAAATACCAACTAAAATATTCTATTATTTCTCAACATTAGTAAAAAAGAAGGTCAACTCTTTAAAGAGTTGACCTTCTTTTTTACTTCTTCGCCTTTGTTCCTACTAAATCACCAGCAACAACGTAACGCTTAGAATTATCCTTAACAGATACACATGTAATAAGCGTTATCTCATCTTTCCCATGATCCTCTACAACTTCCCACTTATCAGGAGTTACTTCAGATACACCAGTAACCGCATACTCATATTCGTTTTCATTATCATACAAATACATTTTATCGCCTTTTTTCAAAGAAGCTATATCACTAAATAAAACACCTTTTTTAGACATATTATGTCCTGCTAATGCATAGTTCCCTTTTCCCATTACTTGATTTTCTTTTACTGTTGCTGCACCTGATAATAGGTTTTTCTCAGTAGAAGATTTTAAAACAGGAAGTTCTAATGAAACACTCGGGATCGAAATACGACCAATTACTTGTTTCTTATCTAATGATGCATTCGCTACTTCTGCTAAGTCTGGCTGATCAATTTTCGAAGCATCTACAAATTCCGTCTCATGTTTTTCATAATCCATCTTTTGAACAGCCTGCACATTTTCAGTCTGTTTCTTTTCAGCCTGATATCCATCGTAAAATGGCTTTCCGATTAACACACCACCTACAACAAATAGAAGGATTGCTACTATACTATAAATTCTTTGCTTATTCATATACAATTCCTTTCCCTTACAAAATCTTACTCTATATAAAATGATAAGATAATATTGCTATATGTACAAGTGTAAGCTAAAAAGAAACCTTCTTGCTAATGCAAGAAGGTTTCTTTTTAGACTAATTTATTTCTGTATAATGATACGTAAAAGACTGTCATTTGAACAAAAAGCATGAAAAATAAAATATATAACGGATATCCAGGAATATATAAATTAGCTACAGGAGAAAGTGTTAAAAATCCAATAGCAATAACTACTCCGTACCAGAATGAAATAAATGTTGTTCGGCACGCCTTTTGCGTGATTTCTTTTTCCCGCTCATCTGTCTGTGGAAATAATAACGGGTACATCCAATAAGAAAGTGCTTTATGTTTCTTCTTTTGAACTTTATAAAAAATCGTCGTTATAATAGCTACAATTGTTAACATTCCTAATGGTATCATATTGATTGTTACTTCAAATGGCAATTTCTCAGTTTCAATAATATTTGCCAGCTCTATCCAAGCATAATAGAGTTCAATAAATGCCCAACAAGCAATCACAAATCTCAGCACATTTACAATATAAGAAACAGCAATTTTATTCATCATTCTCCCCCTCCTTATTTAAAACAAACACATCTTCCATCTTTAACTGAAATACATCGCAAATCGTAAGTGCTAATAAAAGTGAAGGGACATAATCCCCTTTTTCAATTGCAGCGATTGTTTGTCTCGTCACTCCAACCCTTTCTGCTAATACACTTTGCGAAAAATTAAACCGAGCTCTTAATTCCTTCACTCTATTTAAAATGGTCAATTTTACCACCTCTCATTGAGATTGTATGATAAACTTAACAAAATGTAAACTCAACTTAACATTATTTTTACAAAAAAAATCCAACTTCACATGTTGTAAAGTTGGATTACGTATTAGTTTAAAATTGTAAGCTTAACATTTTTTCTGCCCCACTTACTAGACGAAGCTTTATCTGGCATTAAAACATCAATTTTGTGACCTTTAATCGCGCCACCAGTATCTGCTGCAATTGCTTCTCCGTATCCTTCAACATATACGCGAGAACCTAATGGAATAACAGATGGATCCACCGCAATTAATTTCATTCCTGGGTTTGCAGTTAAATTATAGCCTCCCCATGCAGAATATACTTGTTGACCTGGTCCATAACCATTTTCAGCTGGGTCTGCCGTATAAGCTGTTGCATGTACATAAATTTCTCTTCCACCAGCAGTTGGCTTAGAAGGTTGCGCAGGTTCTACACTTGAATTATTATTTTTAGTTTGAGCTGGCTTACTAGCTTGCTCTTGCTCTTGCTTTTGCTTTTGTTTTTCAGCAACATCTGCCTGTGCCTTAGCTAAAGCTTCTTGCTCAGCTTTTGCAGCCGCTTCTGCTTTTGCACGCTCTTCTGCTGCAATTCTTGCCGCTTCTTGCTCACGAGCAATTGTTTCTTGAACTGCTTTCATATTTGACTCAATTTTAGCTTTTTCTTCTGCTGCTAAATTAAGTTGGCTTGCAACCTGATTATATTTAGCTTGAACTGTTTGTAAGTTATCTTGACGCTTTTTCAAGTTATCCTGCAACTCAGCTTGTGCTTTTGCTAATTTTTGTTTGTCTACTACTAAAGATGCTTCTTTTTCATCAATTGTTTTCTTATCCTCTTCAATTTGACGAAGATCTTGTTCTTGTAGACGTAAAATTTCTTTATCAGCTTCTAAAATAGTAGAAACTGCGTTCATACGTTGTAAGAAATCTGCAAAGTTTTTTGACTCTACTACAACTTCCACTACTAAACTTGTATTTGAACTGTTTTGAACAGAAACCATACGTTTTCTCATAATATCCTTACGAGCAAGGACTTTATCCTCTAAAACGACAATTTCATTCTTTTTTTGCTCAATCTGCTTATGTGTTTCATCAATTTTACGTTGAATAGCAGCTTGATCCTCTTTATTTTTTGCAATTGTATTATTTAAATTATGTAGTTCGTTTTCGATACCTTTAATTTCTTTATTAACAGCTTGCTTCTCTTGCTCTTTCTTTTGCATTTCTGCATCGTTTTGCTGCAATTGCTGTTGCATGTTGTTAAGTTTCTCGTCGTTTGACTCTGCTTTAACAGCGACTGTACTAGAAAGAACGATAATTCCTGCTAATACTAGACTACTGATTCGCTTAAAATAGTTCATAATCCGACTCCCTTCTTATACAGTTATACATGATTTATTTTACAGTTTGTTTACAATACCATTAAATACAGTTTATTTTTCATGACGAAAAAAAGGGAATTATGCATAAAATGTAATAGATTCTTAAATATTTAACAATTCCTATATTTAAAAATTATAAAAGATGCTAAAATCCAAATATAGAGAAAATATAACTTCTAAAGGCGGTTGAAATAAATATATGTTTACTCAAAAGAAATCACTCCAACATAAAATTGATCAATTAGAAAGTCGTATACAAGAACTAGAAGCAGAATTAAAACAAAAGGATATCGAACAACAAGAGACTATTTCTTCTATCCACGATCGTGTACAAAGCGTTGTTCAAGAACATAAACTTGTAAATAGCCAGCACCATACACTTCAAAATTTAGTTCAACAATTAAACTTATGTTTCGAAAATGTTTCAACGCGCACGACACATTCCAATGAATTGAATAACGAAATGTTACAAAAAGAACAAAGCTTAATTCAATCTATTGAAGAAATTATTGACTGTTCTAATGAAGGTAAAGAATCTGTTCACCGTTTACTTATTGTAATTAACAAATTAGGTGAACAATCTCAGCGTACGTCTAACAGTATGAATCATTTAAGTGAACGTTCAAAAGAAATCGAGCAAATTGTAGAAGTCATTCAAAACATTGCAGCACAAACAAATTTACTTGCTTTAAATGCGAGTATTGAAGCTGCTCGTGCTGGAGAGCACGGTAAAGGATTCGCTGTCGTTGCTAATGAAGTAAGAAAACTAGCAGAAAGTACAGCGGAAAGTACAAAGAACATAGGCAACTTAACGAAAAAAATTCAAGAAGAAATTGAAAAAGCATACGATAACACAAAAGATAATTTACATTTAGTCGATGAAGGTGTAGAAATGAGTGCCGATACAAACGCTAGAATCGAAAATATTTTAATTATGATTCAAACGTTACAAAACGGTGCTACCAATGTTATTAAAGCTATCGAAAACCAAAAATCTTGTAATGATGATATATTACGTGAATTCGCTAATACACAACAAATGTTCCAAAAGTTAAATACTACTATTATGAATCACATTCATGATGCTGAGAAAGTCGATGTTCAATTAACGAAAAGTCTTGAAGAAACAGTAGTTTCTCATTAATAATAAAAATCCCTTATACTTTTATAAGGGATTTTTATTATATTTCGAATATTTATTTCTTCTCAATATTCATCCGTATCTTTGTTATAATGGACAAGTTGTTTCTTTCGACTAATAAACAAGGAGGTTATTATGGAACAATTTCACTACATTTTAAAATATTTAATTCTCGGTCTGTTCCAAGGGCTAACAGAACCAATTCCGATTTCTTCAAGTGGTCACCTCGTTTTAGCACAACATTTGCTAGGACTAAAAATAGAAGGGTTCAGCTTCGAACTACTTGTTAATTCAGCTTCATTATTAGCTGTATTACTTATTTATAGAAATGATTTAATTCGTCTAACGAAGAATGGTCTATCTTATATCTTTACAAGAGCAGAAGACGCAAAATCAGATTTCTTCTTTATTATTTATCTTGTTATTGCGACCATTCCAGCAGGTGTTATTGGTTTTTTATTTAAAGATTACATCGATCAGTACTTAAAAGGTGTGAAGATGGTTGGGATTTCCCTCCTTATTACTGCTGTCGGCCTTTGGATTATTAGAAACTTGCGTGGGCGTAAAAATGATGGCGACCTTTCTATGAAAGATGCAATCATCGTCGGATTAGCACAAGCTTGCGCACTAATTCCTGGAATAAGCCGATCAGGTGCAACAATCGTCGCAGCGATGTTACTTGGTATGAAGCAAGAAACAGCTCTTCGTTTCTCATTCTTACTATATATCCCTGTTAGCTTAGGTGGTTTATTACTAAGTATTACAGACATTGCAAAAGATCCAAATCTAGACACATTATTCGTACCATATGTCGTTGCATTTATCGCAACATTTATCATGACGTATATTTCTTTAAAATGGTTTATGAACATTATGGCAAAAGGAAATTTAAAATATTTCTCTTTCTATTGCATTATCGTAGGTGTACTTACTCTTATTTTCTTATAAAGTTCAACTTACAAATCGAAAAACGAGTCATTCTATTAAACTAGGATGACTCGCTTTTTTATATCTTTATAATGATAAAACCCCTCTTACCTTTCTGTACAGTAAGAGGGGCCCTTTTATGCGTATACTTTCTTTTCTTGACAATACAAACGAATAACATGTTTATTTTGTTGAAATACATCATGCGTTAGGTGGATAATAATAAAATTTCGTTTTGTTTGATCATCATGAACAAAAATCTGTTCTCCCTCCTGAAAACGCCATGCACTTTCAAAAGTTGTAATATGATCCCCACTTACAGAAAAAAGCTCATATCGCATATCTTGTACCCTCTCTCAACTTATAATAATCATAATATCCTTATATTAAATTTAATATAACTTAATTCCATTGAGATTTGTAATTTTTTCCATTTCGAAATATTTTAATTTTGTTTTCAGGCTCTTTTAACGTTATAATGATAAACGAATTTTCATTGAAAGGAGCTTCATTTTGACTGCATATTTATTTCCAGTAAAAACAGCATTTATTTTATTTCCTATTTTAGCAATGTTTCTCTTAATACCTTTTTTAATATTTAACTACCGAAAGTATGGTTATTTAAATAAATGGCGTTCATTTATTTTATACTCACTATTACTTTACTTATTAAATGCCTATTTTCTTGTGATTTTGCCGTTACCACAAACATATGATACTTGTAGCCTACAACCGGCTAATACGCAGCACATGCAACTCTCGCCATTTTATTTCATACAAGAAATTAGTAATCATACCTCGGCAACTTTAACGAAACCAGCTACTTATTTCTACCTATTAAAAGAATCTGCGTTTTTACAAGTAGCATTTAACGTTCTATTAACCGTTCCATTTGGTATGTACTTACGTTATTATTTCCGACGTAGTTTCTTACAAACAATTTGTATTTCTTTTTGTCTTTCACTCTTTTTCGAGCTAACACAAGTGACTGGACTATACGGTATATATAATTGTGCCTACCGCTTATTTGATATAGACGATCTGTTTTTAAATACATTAGGCGGCGTAATTGGCTTTATCATTGCACCAATATTTACGTACTTCCTTCCGAAAGCAAACGAATTAGATAGTCATATTGATTTGGAAACAAAACCAGTCGGATTCGTTCGTCGCTTTATCGCGATGCAAATTGATTGGATTTTCTTATCTATCGTTGTACCTGTCATTAAAAACAAAGGAAATTCCTTCTTTGTTTCTAATATTCAATCTTACACGAACATATACGAATTCATTTTCATAACGTGTTCGATCTTTATTTACTTTATTATCATTCCATACTTTACGAATGGAAAGACAATTGGTAAAGCATTGCTTCGTATTTATGTGAAAGGGAAATCAGATCGTATTACGTTGAAGGAACTATTCATCCGTTACGGTATATTCTATTTCGTTTTAGGTGGAATCAATTATATTCTTTCTAGTAGCTCTATCTTAAATCTTAAAGAGCCTTTAGTATTAGTAGTTATACTATTATTCCAACTCGTAATTAACGGTCTATTTATTATTCATGTTTTATTACATGTATTTAGTCGTGATAAGTTACTATTTTACGAGCGAATTAGTCAAACAAGAAATGCAATCATACTAAAAAAAGCTGACAAGTAATACTTTGTCAGCTTTTTTTCATAATCGTAAATAATTTTTTTGTGTAAGGGTTTGAAAACATTTCTGCTTCATCTAATAACTTCCTCACCTTTAGAAACGAATGCAATTCTGGATATATATTTTGTAATTTTTCGTACGTTAACGTATGCATTTTTCCCCAATGCGGGCGTCCCTCATACTTTAGAAAAATTTTCTCCACCTCACCAAAATAAGCAGCATACTTCATACCTTTATACATATGAACAGCTATATACGCTGAATCTCTTCCATACGCTGGACTGAGCCATATGTCATCCCTTTTCACATAACGGCATTCAATTGGGAAGTGCACTTTATACTTTTTCTTTTCAATAAGGCTTGAAATTTCTTCTACAACGGTCCGCATATACTTTGAAGGAACGCTATACTCCATTTCATAAAATGGAACCGCACGCGATGTAGCAAACACTTCATAACTCGAGCCGATTATTTTTGTATTCGGTACAGCTTTAGCCGATAATCGACTTACTCCTTTACTTATAGAAGGAAACCATTTACATCCTTTAGATAACAAAGAAAACATCTTATTTTCAAGCAACTCTACCTTTAGTTTATGCCATTTCAAATCACTTTTTTTACCCGTTGTTTCGTTTGTAAATTTCACTTGTACTTCATCTGAATAAGGAAAAACAAAAAACTCAAAATGGCGATTCTTCTTATATTCTTCTAATTTGTTCATTACAGTAGATAGTGACTGTTTTTCACTTTCATACACAAGTGAATACGCCCTGATAACTTTCAATTTTATTTTTACAATGATACCTAGCATCCCAAGCGACAACTGAAAGGCTCTCCAATATTCCACATTCACAGTTTCCGAACAAACTATACTCTCACCTGTAGATAAAACTGCGGTAATCTCTATAACTTGTGTTGATAAACTCCCAAAGGTAACACCCGTCCCATGAGTTCCCGTACTAATCGCTCCTGCAATAGATTGCGAATCAATATCCCCTAAATTTTCTTGTGCATAACCTTTTTCTTCAAGTAACTTTCCTAGGTCATATAGCTTTGTTCCTGCCCATACTTCAACGGTCATCTTCTCCGCATCAATATTCACAATGCCCTTCAATTCATCTAAAGAAACTAAAATTTCTTCCGTTTGCACAAGAGGTGTAAACGAGTGCCCTGAACCGACAACACGAATTTTCTTCTCCTTTTTTCGCGCAAGCCCTACAACTTCTACTACATCTTGTATACTTTCTGGATACATCGTATAATGCGGCGTTCCTTCTACATTCCCTGTCCAATTTCTCCATTTTTGCCCCTTTATAGAAAGCATTGACCATCCCCCCGATATGTTGAATACTCCCCAACAATCTCTCCTTCTTTCACACGATATAAAAAAGGAAACCGCTCACATAATTCTCCAGCTTTACTATGGCGAAACAAGATAGAATCTCCTATCTCTACTCGTTCCTCGCCGTTATAAAAAATCGGTGTTTGTACCTCGCCAGCACCTTCTAAAGCTAACAATTTTGCACCATTTGGCCTCCAAACCTCAGGTTCTTTATCTTTCCCAATTGCGCCTGAGGCAATATATCCACCGCCTAGACAAGTGTAAATAAACGGGTCTGATTTCCGCACAACTGGTAAGGCAAATCCGACAGCTGGATGAAATTCGATCTCTTTATAATAATCAAACAGTTTCGGAGCGTAAAAAGCAGAACCTATTGTAATCTCTGAAACTGAATTATCTTGCTCAGTTGTTTTTATACTTCCTGTGCCTCCCCCATTTACAAACCTTAGTTCAATGCCTAGATTTTGTATTTCTTTTACGATATGTCCTCTTCTTTCTTTAACTTCTAACACCGATTTCTTCTTCAAATACGAAATCACTTTACTTTTCACTCGTTGATTCGGTATGTGATCTCCTACCCCAGCAATTTGGGCTTCATATCCCATTACACCATCTAGTATTAAAAATGATGATTCTTTTACCCTTCTCACTATTTTCAAAGCACTTTGCACATCTTTTACTGGTGATCTTTTGACCCCAAAATGAAATTGAAAAAAATGACTACTCATATCAATATCCAAACAAACACGAAAACACCCTTTAGACTTCTCAGCAATTTTTTCTAAATAGACAATATGGTCTTCACAATCCACCATACAAGTTATAATGAGGCCTTGCTTTGTTAGCAAACTTATTTCATGTAAAGCCCTTTTATCATAAGCAGGATATCCGAGCAATAAATCATTGAATCCTTGTTTAATTAAAAACAAAGCCTCTCTAGGTGAAAAACACATAATACCTTGAAATCGATCATTTGTAGCTAAAATCTTTTGCATAACTGGAACAGAACGTAACGATTTACTCGCTATACGAATCTTCTTATTCCCACTTAATTCTATAATCGATTGAATATTTCCATCTAAAGCCACTTCATCCAAAAATGCACACGGTAATGGAACCTCTTTAAAAATTCCTCGATCCACATTTTTCTCTCCTCTTTTCAATATGTCTTATACATATTGGAAAGAAAGTTGAAATTTCCTCTACAAAATAAAAAAGTTTCTTCCTATTAAGAAGAAACTTTTTTAGGACTATTTCATAGAAATAGTTGCCTCTACTGGATAATGATCAGCGTAATCATTATATGTATATTTTTTAAGCCATGATGTAACAGTCCACTGTGGAGATTTCGGTTGTAATACTTTATTCTCTATAAATGACGGATTCGCATGGTCCTTACTTGCGATAATATAATCTAAATACTCGGCAGGGCTATCAGGGAAATTATATTTTGCTATACTGTTTGTCGTCGCATCCCAAGTTGCTGTATGTCCCGTATAAGATGGAATAGAAGCGTGTAATGTTTTAAACATGGATGCGTACTCTGAGTCACTATTGTTCTCTGCATTTATTTTATTCACGTTCATATCACCACCAAATAGGACGTACTCGTCATTTGGTATATTCTTATTTTTAATAAAGTCTTGAATTTCTTTTAACTGATTTGTACGTACAGATGCAGGTGAAGTTTTTCCGCACATACTATCTTCAGCCTGCAAATGCGTCCCGATTACATGAACGAAACGATCATTCTTCTTAATTTTTGTGTATACAAATCCTTTATTTGATAAATTATCTGGCCCGCATCCTTTTGCAAATACATATTGAATCTTTTCAACGATTGGCCATTTACTCACGATTGCAACGCCCCCATCTTCAGGAGTTGAAGATGAATAGCTACCTAACGTTTTATCCCATTCATTTCCGTTACTACGACCTAATACCGCTGTTTGATTTGGATATTCTTTCTTCAAATTCCCTAACAAACGATCTGATGCGCTATTATCAAACACTTCATTTAATATAACAACGTCTTGATTCTTTATATAATCTGCCGCCCCAATTAAATCAGCACGCTCACTTTGTCCCCAGTTCGGATATAAATTTGTTGATAGCATATACACGTTATGCGTCATCACTTTCAAAGTATTATTTTGATTTGTAGACGTTTCTGCTTGAGCTGAAGATCCTCCGTATAAAACTCCTAAACCAATCCCAAAGCTAAGTACACCTTTTAGCAATTTTCCTTTCACGCTTCATACCTCCATGTATTAGTTATAAAAAGGCCAAATACTCTATTGTGAGATTTGACCTTTTTTTAATACTTAACGATCTCCGTACGTATCAAACCAAAGCTGAATGTATCCGGCAGTAACACGTTGTGCATCCATTAATCGCTTACCTGTCATTGGTGTAACTTCAGCGCGCCATTTATCTGCATATTCTTGTGATACAGCTGCTTTTACGAACCAATCTTTCGTATTATCATTTACAATGCCAGCGTAATCTTGTTTCGCTGCTACTGCCGCTCCGTGAATCCACTCTTCTGGATTTGTACCTTTCCAGTTCCAATATCCATTTCCATCCGTTACTTTATAATTATCTTTTATCGTATCTACAAAGTTTTCATATTTAGAATGGAATCCTTGTGGGTACGAAAGATTTGTAAAGTTTGCCGCATGCATCGGTTGGTTTACATCTCCTAAATAATGAAGAGATAATCCTAAATAGAAGAATGCTTGTTTCATATCTTTATTTTTATATGATTCACCAGCTAATTTAAAATATTTAGCGCCAGTTTCTTTTGCCTGCTTTGCAAATGGAATATATGTTTTTCCATTGTCTGGATCATAGAAATGTGAAGCAAATGTGCTATTATCATAATAAGGATTTTCATAGTCAGCAGCATAAATACCATTTTCTAATTCCGTACGCCATTCATTTAATTGTGCAACTCGATCTTGTTTTACAAGTGTTGTATTGCGAGACATAATATCAATGGCGCGGTTTACAATCCATAAATGAGAGTTTACGCCTTCTTTATGTTTATCTTCAGCAGACCAGCGATGAACTATTTTTATTTTACTTCCCCCATCGTTTTCATGAGCAAATGCAACACTTTGTAACGGCGCTACTAATGTAATAGCTGCTGCTAAAGCAAGTACTTTCTTTTTCATCTGAAATCCTCCATTTTATAATTGAATTATTGTAAACTTTTTGTTAGGATCCTATGATATCGTCCGGTTAACCTATGACTAGAATATCCCACCTTTCATGAAATTTCTATCAATAAATTAAAATATGCAAATGTTCATATCATTATAACTTTATACATAGTGAATATAATGAATGAATGCACTTATATTGTAGTAAAGTATTGTTAAGCTACTACGAATGATTGTCTAAACTAATGTAAAAAAAGAGTAAAGCATCCACATGCTTTACTCTTTTTTTCTATTCGATAATATACTTGGCAGTTGTACATTAACTGCCAACTTATGAATAAATCCAAACACTAATCCAATCCCAATAAATATGTATAAGATTGTAAATACCTTTCCGAAATCAGTTTGCGGACTAAAATTCCCATCACCGACAGTCGTCAACGTGACTACACTAAAATATAAAGCGTCAAGAGGACGTAATCCTTCAACTGTACTATAAAAAATCGTACCAGATGTTAATGTTAAAAATGTTAATACGAATAATACTTGAAATTCTTTATCTTTCCACGCTCGTAAACAAGCTTTTAGCATTCGTTTCAATGTCAACATAAATGAAAGCATTAGACTTCCCCTTCCAAACAAAATACCTGTAGTTAAAGGAAAGTCTATCACCTTTCTGTATAGAAAAAAAGTAGCCCTCTTCTATTTCTAGAAAAGAGCTACTTTTTACTATTCTCTATTATTTAGGTGAAACAAGAATTTTCACTTGTGTTTTATCTTTTACAAGTGCTTCAAATCCTTCTTCAACAACTTGATCCACTGTGATTTTTTTCGTAATTAATTTCTCTGCTTGAATTTGGCCAGAGCTAATTAATTTAATAACAGCTGGGAAGATATGACGGTATCCAAGAATACCGATAACTTCTTTTTCTTTTAGTACAAGGTTGTTTGGCGTAATTGTCGCATCTTTTTCCCACACACTAACAATTACAGTTTGTCCTTCAAAGCTTGTACTTTCAATCGCTTGACGAAGTACTACTTCGACACCTGTTACTTCAAAGCTCACATTTACACCTAAACCATTTGTTAAGTTACGAATTTCTGCTAGTACATCTTGAGTAGCTGGATTTAATACATAATCCGCACCTGCTAATTTTGCTAACTCTTGACGTTCTTTAGAAAGTTCTACTGCAATCACAGGAGTTGCTCCTGCTGCTTTAGCTGCTTGAATGACAAGAAGTCCAATTGGACCACAACCAAATACTGCTACAGCTTCCCCTTCTTTTAATTTACTTTGACGTACTGCATGAACTGCTACCGCTGCTGGTTCTACAAGTGCACCTTGTTCATACGTCATTTCATCAGGAATATGGTGGACCATATCTTCTGGTACTACTGTATATTCAGAGAAACCGCCGCCGTCTCCGCCAAGACCGTGGAAAACAAGTTGTTCACAAACATTGTAATGTCCATGTTTACAAGCTTCACATTTACCACAAGAATAAATTGGTTCTACAACGACGCGATCTCCCACTTTATGAGAAGTAACGCCTTCACCGATTTCAACTACCTCACCACTAAACTCATGACCTAAAATAACCGGTGCTTTTACGTGTGTTAATGGGTGCTCTTCTGTTGGAATAAAAATAGGTCCTGCTAAATATTCATGCAAGTCTGTTCCGCAGATACCACACCATTTCACTTTAATCTTAACTGCTCCTGGTCTTACAGTTGGTTCTGGTACTTCTTCTACTCGTACATCGCGTTGATTATGCCAAAGTAATGCTTTCATTTTATACATCCCTCTCTACGTATATACTTAACCTGGTGAAGTTTACAAATCTATTATAATACTTCTATCCATATATTTCAAAAAAACAATCTCATTCCCACTAAATTTTAACAAATAACGTTCAATATTTTGTCACTTTGTACTTTTTTCCACATCTGTTAATGCTAATTTCATTGCGGTTGAAATTAGCATTATGCCATAATAGCATAGGAGAGGTGAATATCGCTTGAAATATTTTATTTACTTTATTGTTATCGTAGCGTTTCTAGATACATTTTCACAATTACCTATTATGAGTACGTTCGCTCAAAGTCTTGGAGGATCTCCTCTTATTATTGGGCTAGTTGTCGGTATGTACTCATTCGCTAATATGATCGGTAATATTATTGCTGGCGCTGCTGTCGATAAATTTGGTGCAAAAAAAATACTTTATATAAGCATGGGACTTACGAGTTTCATAGTCTTGTTATACACCGTTGTTCAAAGTGGTGAACAACTATTAGTTGTGCGCTTTATGCACGGCTTTAGTGACGGATTTTTAATTCCTGCTGCCTTTACGTTTTTATCAAAACAAACAAATTCAGCAAGACAAGGTAAGGCAATGGCTCTATCTGGCGCTGCTGTTGGAACAGCGGCAATTGTAGGACCGGCTTTCAGTGGAATTATGAAAGCAACTGCTGGTATAGAGTGGGTGTTCATCACCATTTCTATTTTAATGGTCCTTGGTACAATCGTATCTCTATTCTTCTTACCAAATAACGTATCAAGAAAAGATACCTCAAGAACACAAATGATGAACAAAGAAGATATGATTGAACTATTGAAATCAGAACCGTTATTGCAAGCATATATTGGTGCTTTCACACTAATGTTCTCACAAGGAATTGTCACTTATATGCTACCAGTGAAAGTTGAGGCATTAGCGCTTAAAGCATCTACAACAGGCATGATGTTAAGTGTATTCGGAATTACCGCTATCCTCTTCTTCTTGCTACCAACAAACCGTATTTACGATCGATTTAATCGTTCAAAACTCATGCTAATTGGGATTGCAGTAATGGCATTCGCGTTATCTTTACTTGGATTATTCGCAACAAAAGGTATGCTCTTTATCGTTATGATGATTTATGGCATTGGATTCGCTATCCTTTTCCCATCGATAAATGCATTACTTGTTGAAAATACGACAGATGATAAGCGCGGAAAAGCATTCGGATTGTTTTATGCTTTCTTCTCATTAGGAGTTGTTGCTGGATCCTTTACAGTTGGTGCAATCGGGGCATCCCCTAGCGTCAGCTTCGTTATCGGAACTGCATTCTTATTAACATTCGCTGGAATGATTTATGTAAGAAGCAAAATAAAAAGTAAAGCAAACAGCAAAGTAAAAAAGACAATGATGGGTTAATTCCATCATTGTCTTTTTTATATGTTGCGTAGTAATATTCCCTTCACACTGTGGACATTCAATTATTTCTTTCATTTAACTCACTCCTTTCTATCCATAAAAAAGAGCACTATCCAATAGTGCTCTTTTATTGCCGAATATATTACTTTTGTGTATAGCCAAGTAACAATGTAAATAAATTAAACTGTAAAGGCAACACTACATTTCTTCTTTTACAAAAAAAGTGTATAAATACCAACGATACTTCGACAATTTCCTCGGAAATATTTCCTTTCCCCACATAATTTGATACACTACATATGAACAGACACTTGTATTACATAAGCTAAAATAATAACTTACTGTACAAATTGAAAAGCACACTCTTCATATGAAGAATGTGCTTTTATGTTATTAACGTTTAATCCAAACAGCGCCTGCCGATTTATCCTCTGCCTGTCCAACAACTTGGAATTTAAGTCCAAGGTTTGGAACTTTTCTTCCTGCATCTGCAATTTGTTTGTTACTATATACTTTTGAATCATCAAATGTTGTAACACCTTGTAATCCAGAATAGTTAAACTGTCCACGTGTTAATGAATTTGCACTCCATGCTGGTGTTTGATCAAATGAAAATGCAGCATCTGCAATTTGCATACCTGTATTACCGTAAGTTGGTCTTCCGTTTAAATTCCCAACAAATGCCTCTGGATGCGAATCCACAACACCAAGGAATCCTTCACCTGGATGCACCCCAACCCAGTTATCTTTGAAGCTATCATCTGCATACCAAACGACAAGACCTGTATTATACACTGGACCTTTTCCTGCTTTTAATCCATTATCTGATCCCGCATAGTTTCTCCACTCTAAGTAGTAATAATGAGCTTTCTTTTCTGTCCCATCAGAAACAACAAAACCATTTAAATTCATTTTAGCCTGTCCTTCTGTATCATCAGAAAATACAACTTGTCCATCAACAGTTACATTTACATTATCCATCGCGAAACCTTTATATGTTACAGCCGGATCTGTAATATAATCGAATTGCAGTTTCACTTTTTTCCCTTTAAATTGACTTAAATCATATGATTTATCCATCCATTTTCCATCTGTTGTATCTTTATCTTCTTGGACTACTTTTTCTCCAAGTCTATCAATTAACGTTTTCGTTCCATCTTCTGTTACTGCATGCACTTCGACAAAATCGCACTCTGCTTCTAACTCATAATTTGCTTTATAATCGAATTTTGCATTTGTTCCTTTTGTTAAATCAAAGAATGGTGTCTCTAGTGTTGTATGCATATCATCTCCTCTTGTACTATAATATGCATGCTTTCCAAACTCCGGTTTAATCGTTTCAACACTCTTACCCGGTAAGTTAACACGTACAACGCCTGGACGATTGGATTTCGTAACACTTTGATCAATATATGTAGGAATTCCTACTCCACGCTTAATTTTATCGTAATCTACTTCTAAAATTTTTGCCCAGTTGCCGCCCATATTCTTTTGTAAGAAGTCTTTATTTTGTGGTGAGAAACTAGTTGGCTCTGTTCCTGCAATTTTCCCTGTCCAACTACCTCCACTCATTAATGACCACGCTTCGACAGGTGAACCAGTTCCAGTATATTTCGTGTCATATTCATCTGGTAAGCCAAGATCATGTCCAAATTCATGCGCAAATACACCTACTGCTCCATCTTCTGGTTCAATTGTATAATCATGTGCCGCTACTTTTCCACCAAAGTAATCTACCTTTGATTTTGTACCTTCAACCGCTACTGGATCTATTGCTAATTTTGAACGATGTGACCAAATTGCATCATCACCTAATTTACCGCCACCAGCTTCTTGACCAACACCAGCATGGATTACCATTAAATGATCAATTACACCATCAGGTTCATTTTGATTTCCATCACCATTTGTATCATATCTATCGAATTGATCAAATTGAGATAAATCTAACCCTTTCTCAGCAGCTGCATGTAAAGCTTCTTTCACTAAATCACGTGCGCCTTTTGGTCCTTTATTATCGTGACCACTACTACCATCAGCACCGTAGTCAGACGCTTTTCCTGGAACAGTTAGCCATTCCGTTACATATCCATCTGTCGTATAACTTCCACCAGACTGCTCTTCATAATATTGTTTAAACGTTTTTACTTTTGAACCATCAAATAATGTGTACGGTTCATTACCAAATAACATTTTTTGATAATGCTCTCTACTAAAGTCATTCGAATACATATACCCTGGTGTTTGATCAATATTATTATGTTTATAATCACTAAATTCAACGAGTAATACTAATACTTTATCATTTCGAACTGACCCTTTATATGGCGCTTGCTTTGCTTTAGAAGTTGGGACTTGTCCATTCAATTGTTTTTTATTTGGTTCTGGTTTTTGCTCAGGACTAACATTTTTTTCAGGTTTCTTTACTTTCTCCGTTTCTTCCATTTTCTTCTCTTTTACTTTTTTCACGAAATCAGATGCCTCTTTAGCAGTATCCGCTGGAAGGATTTCTTTATTTGCCTGATCACCTTGTTTCTTTTCAATATACTTTTCTACAGCTTTTTTCGTTTCTTCTTTAGAAGATGCTGGATTAATTGTTCCTCTTTCTTTCAACGCTTCCGCTAAACGATCCTCTTGAATTAAATTGTAATCAATTGGTGTTGTAGATACATTTTCTTTCTCTTTTGCTGGCGTTTCTGCGTATGCTAGCGGAGTACTCATTACAGATGTGCATCCGATAATTGCCGCAATTGCTAATGATGACAACACTTTAAATGGCGTTTTTCTTCTCATTCTATTTCTCTCCTTTTATAAAACTTAAAATTCAGATAAATGAGTGCATTTAAATCGAAATCCCCACTTTCTGCCCTCCCTATATAAAAAGGCATAATTCTATAAACGTTAAGCTTTCTGTTATAGAATCATGCCCCTCCAGTTTTCTGGTCAGAACCTCTACCTTTTTATGTCGAAATATGAAAAATAAAAAGTGATTTGATATATATTAAATAGCTTATATAACAAATTTAAAAGACAATATGCAAAATTGCATGAAAATTCTTTTAAATAAAAAAAGAACCCTAGTCAATTAAACTAGGATTCTTGATTTTCTATTATTTCTCTTGTGTTTTTTCCCAATCAGCTAAGAACTTCTCAATTCCTTGATCTGTTAATGGGTGCTTCACTAATGAAGCAATTACGTTTGCTGGGATTGTTGCAATATGTGAACCGTTTAATGCTGCTTCTGTTACGTGAACACTGTGACGTACAGATGCTGCAATGATTTCTGTTTCAATACCGTGAATTGCAAAGATTTCTGCGATTTGACGGATTAGGTCCATACCGTTATGACCGATATCGTCTAAGCGACCTAAGAATGGTGAAACGTATGTTGCACCAGCACGAGCTGCAAGTAATGCTTGAACTGCTGAGAATACTAATGTAACGTTTGTACGAATTCCTAAGTCAGAGAATGCTTTTACTGCTTTTAAACCTTCTGTTGTCATTGGAACTTTTACAACAACGTTTGGAGCAATTTTCGCTAACTCTTTTCCTTCTTCAATCATTTTATCAGCTTCTAAGCTAATTACTTCTGCACTTACAGGTCCTTCTACAACGTTGCAAATTTCACGAATACGCTCGTGGAAATCTACGCCTTCTTTTGCTACAAGTGATGGATTTGTCGTTACTCCAGCTAATACTCCTAATGCATTCGCCTCTTTAATTTCGTTAATGTTTGCTGTATCAATAAAAAATTTCATTTGTTATTCTTCCTTCCTGATTTTCATTTTATATTTATTTGTTTTTCTTAATAAGCTCTAATTCAATCGGAATAGATTTGTCCACTTTTTTACCTTGTGTTATCTCTTTTGCTGTTTGCATCGCCTTCTCCCCGATTAATTCCGGTTTTTGAGCAACTGTTGCAGCCATACGCCCATCTTTAACCGCTTTTACAGCATCTTCTGTTGCATCAAAACCAACAACGACTACATCTGTTTTTCCAGAAGACTTCAATGCTTCAAGTGCCCCTAATGCCATTTCATCGTTATGCGCAAACACGGCTTTAATATCACCATTCGCTTGTAAAATGTTTTCCATAACAGATAATCCTTTAGCTCTATCAAAATCAGCCGCTTGTTTTGCAACTACTTTTAAAGACTTATCAGCTACGTTATGGAATCCTTTCCCACGCTCACGAGCAGCAGAAGATCCAGGGATTCCTTCTAACTCAGCAACGTTTGCTCCCCCGCCAACTAATTCACGAATGTAATCACTAGCCATTTGACCACCTTCGATATTATTAGATGCAATGTGAGAAACAACCTTACCCGAATTTGCAACGCGGTCTACTGTAATAACAGGAACATTTGCAGCATTTGCCGCACTTACTGCTGAAGCAACAGCATCTGAATCGGTCGGATTAATAACAACTACATCGACACCTTTTTGAATTAAATCCTCAACATCGTTCGTTTGCTTTGCTGCATCATTTTGTGCATCAACAGCAATCAATTCAATGCCGCTTGCTTTCGCTTGCTTTTCTGCTCCTTTTTTCAAAGTCACAAAAAATGGATTGTTTAAAGTTGAAACAGAGAATCCAACTTTAATAGTTTTATTTCGACCTTTATCGCTAGAATCCTTTGCCCATTCTGGTGGTTCCATTGAACAACCAGCAGTAATGACCATAATACATGCAACGAGTATAAGTAACCATTTCTTCATGAACTATCCCTCCATTACGCTTCTTTTCGGCGATCAATTAATACAGCTAGTAAGATTACAAGTCCTTTTACAACTTGTTGGAAGAAAGAAGATACACCTAATAAATTTAAACCGTTATTTAGTACACCGATAATAAGTACACCGATGAATGTACCAATAATCCATCCTCTTCCCCCAGAAAGACTTGTTCCACCTAATACAACTGCTGCAATTGCATCTAATTCATAAGAAGTACCTGCAGTTGGCTGTGCAGAATCTAGTCGTGATGTTAAGACAATACCTGCAAGCGCTGCCAAAATTCCGGAAAGACCGTAAATCATTACTTTAACCCTCGTAACATTTATACCTGATAGTGCTGCTGCTTCTTCATTTCCACCAATTGCAAATGTACGGCGACCAAATGTCGTTTTTTTCAAAATGAAGTACAGTACTGCGAAAGCGATCATCATTGTAACAGCTGGTACCGGAATACCGAGAAAATAACCGCGGCCAAACATTTGGAACATTAAATGATCACCCAGACCAGTGATCGGACGTCCGTCCATATAAACAAGCGTCAACCCACGAAAAATAGTCATTGTTGCTAAAGTTGCAATAAATGGAGCTACTTTTCCCTTCGCTATGATGATACCGTTTACAATTCCCATTACAAGACCAGCTAATAATCCAACTGCCATCGCAAGGAACGGGTCCATGCCACTTGCCATCATTCCAGCAACAAGTGCACTTGATAATGCTAAAATAGAACCTACCGATAAGTCAATACCCCCTGTTAAAATTACAAAGGTCATTCCGAATGCAATAAGCGCATTAATCGATACTTGACGCAGTATATTAAATAAATTTGGAATCTCAATAAATGCCGGATTTAAAGCTGTAATTACGACGATAATTAATACTAAACCGATTAAAGAACCGAGTTGTTGTAATACATTCCCCTTCTTAGCCATCCTTACTCTCCCCCTGTAGCTAGTGCCATAATAGACTCTTGTGATGCCTCATCTTTCTCTAAAATGCCGCCGACTTTTCCTTCATGAATAACAAGAACACGATCACTCATTCCTAAAACTTCTGGAAGCTCAGATGATACCATAATAACGGCATCGCCTTGCTCAGTAAGCTTATTCATAATAGAGTAAATTTCTTTTTTCGCTCCAACATCTACACCTCTTGTTGGCTCATCTAAAATGAGTAACTGCGGGTAGATACCTAGCCATTTTGCAATAACAACCTTTTGCTGATTTCCACCAGAAAGAGATTTCACCGCTTGCTCTCCACTAGCTGCTTTCACATTAAGAAGTTTCATCATATCCGCTGTAAACTGTTGTTCTAGTTCGTTACTTAAGACACTTCCCTTTGAAAGACTTTCTAAATTCGGTAAAGCTAAATTTTCTCGAATTGAGAAATCTAAAACTAACCCTTCAGATTTTCTATCCTCTGTAATAAAAGCTATTCTTTGTCTAATCGCATCTATCGGACTATCAATCTTTACTTCTTGTCCATTTATAAAAATTTGGCCAGAATCTAAAGGTTCGTATCCAAATATCGCTTTCATAATATCTGTACGGCCAGCTCCCATCAAGCCAGCAACACCAAGGATTTCACCTTTTCTTACTTGAAACGAAACATTTTCAAACTTCCCTTTTTTCGTTCCGTTACGCATCTCAAAAATGACATCGCCAATTTGACTATTTCGCTCTGGGTAACGTTCACCAATGCTGCGCCCCACCATCATACTCACTACTTCATCAAATGATGTTTCCGGAATGAGTCTCTTTCCTACGTATTCCCCATCACGTAAAATCGTAATGGCATCACATATTGAAAAAATTTCTTCCATTCGGTGTGAGATATAAACGAACGAAACGCCTTCTTTACGTAATTTATTAATGACAGTAAACAACGTTTCAATTTCACGATCTGTTAATGCAGCTGTAGGTTCATCCATAATAATAACGCTCGCGTTTGTCATTAACGCTTTCGCAATTTCGATAATTTGCTGTTGTCCAACCGATAACTCTCCTGCCAACATAGCGCCTTTTACATGTAACCCTAACTCCGCTAGTTGCTGCTGCGCAATCGCGTTCATTTGACGCGTACGCAAAATACCTGTCTTCCCATACATTAACTCTTTACCGAGAAACATATTTTCAGCTACTGTTAAATTCGATAATATGTTCAATTCTTGATGTATAAATGCAATACCGTACTCTTCTGCTTCTTTCGCATTTTTAAAAGTTCGTTCTTGTCCATCAATCGTGATTGTTCCACCATCTTTTTTGTATACACCTGTTAAAATTTTCATGAGCGTTGATTTGCCCGCTCCATTTTCCCCCATCAATGCATGGACTTCCCCTGTTTCAATCATAAACTGTGCATTCTTCAAAACAGGATTGCCATTGAACGCCTTTGAAATATTTTTCATTTCAATACGCATTCCCATCACTTCCTTTTATTAAAAAATCACGCCTGCATGTAAAATTACATTGGCATAAGGAGTAGCCTCTCCTGTACGAATAATTGCTTTCGATTTCTTCGTGTGCTCTTTAAATTGTTCATGCGATACATATTCAAATGCTGGCTCTATTAATTTCAGCTCGATTTCTTTATTTACTTCCGCATTATTATTAATGACTTCTTCTGCTAACGTTACTTTTTCAATTGCCATATCATTAGCTACCACTTGCAATACGTCTAAAAAGCTAGGTTTTCCAATCTCAACAGCTAAATCAATTCGTTTTACTCCGTCAGGAATTGGTAACCCGCAGTCTGCGATTACAATCGTATCTGTATGTCCAAGTGAAGCAAGGACTGATGCAATCTCACTGTTTAATACACCGTGCTTTTTCATCCGACAATCACCTGCACTTCACGTACTCTATCTCTCGTTGGCATACCGCCCTGTGCTCCAAGTCTCGTTACAGAAAGACCACCAGCAATATTCGCAAAACGAATTGCTTTTTGAAGTGTTTCTCCTTCAGAAAGCGCGACTGCTAATGCACCATTGAATGTATCACCAGCTCCAGTCGTATCTACTACATCAACAGCGATGCTAGGAACATGTACAATCTCCGTACCATTATGGAAACGAACACCTTTAGAACCTTCTGTCATCAATAGTTTATTTGGATATTTAGCCAGTAAATCTTCAATTGGTGACGTGAAATCATCTAATACGATGCGACACTCATGTTCATTTGGTGTAATATAAGTTGCCTTTTCTAAAATATCTTCTGATAACACTTGTGCTGGCGCTGGATTTAACATAACTGGAATATTATGCTCCTCACAAATAGCCAATACATATTTTACTGTTTCAAGTGGAATCTCTAGTTGAAGAACAACCATATCTGCTTTTATAAGAAGATCTTTTGAACGATCTACAACCGACTCATTTACAAGAGCATTTGCCCCTTGCACGACAACAATACTGTTATCCTCTTCTGCTAAAACGATATGAGCAATTCCTGTCGCCATATCTGTAACCGGTACCACATAGTCGATAAAAACACGTTCGTTCTCTAAATTGCTCCTAACTACAGTTCCATAATTATCGTTTCCAACCGCTCCAACCATCGCTACATTTGCGCCTAATCTAGCTGCAGCAACTGCTTGGTTGGCTCCTTTCCCTCCCGGGATTGTATGAAATGCCTCGCCAATTACTGTTTCTCCTGCTTTCGGACGTTTTTTTGAAACAGCCACTAAGTCCATTGAAATACTACCTACTACTGCAATATTTGGCATCTGTTTCATCTCCTTACTTCGTTGTATTTCGTTCTATAATTTCAATCGGTAAACGATAGTGTTTCTCTTCTAATACGTTTCCTTCCATCTGCTCTAACAACAGCTCTGTTGCAATTTTCCCCATTTCATAAATTGGCTGTGCAACAGTTGTAATAGATGGATACATCATTTCTGTTAAAGAAATTCCATCGAATCCGATAATTTGTAAATCATCTGGAATAGAAATCCCCTTTTGGAGTGCAGCCTTTACAATACCTATTGCAATTAAATCATTTCCAGCAACAATTCCATCAATATGTGGGTATTCTTCTAATAATTCCACTGCTACACGCTCACTATTAGCTGGATCAAATGTACTCTCTGCAATCATATAAGAAAGATTATTTTGCGTAATAACGTCTACAAAACCTTCAAAACGTTCATTAGCAGTGCTTACATCACGCGGTCCGCGAATATGCGCAATATGTTTACAGCCTTTATCTATTAATAGCTTTGTCGCTGCCTGACTCCCTGCATAGTTATCTGCATATACAGTAGGGATACGCTCATTAAACATACGGTCAATTGCAACAACTGGAACAGACAACTTCATGTAATTAACACTATTTTGTGGATTCGTTGCTACAATAAATCCATCCACATTATTTTGCCTAAGTACATCAATATATTGCTTTTCTTTCTCTAAACTCTCATCAGAGTTACAAAGGACAACTGTGTATCCTTGCTTATGCGCTACATCTTCTACGGCACGTGCAACTTCTGGAAAGAATGGATTCACGATATTTGGAACAACTAAGCCAATTAAACGTGATTTTTTATTATACAATGAACGCGCTACTGTACTAGGTTTATAATCTAGCATCTCAATCGCTCGTTCTACTTTCTTTAATGTATCTTCATGAACATATCCATTTTTATTTAACACTCTGGAAACGGTCGCCACAGATACTCCCGCTAATTTCGCAACGTCTTTAATCGTACTCATTCTCTTTCCTCTCCATCCCATGTAACCGTTTACAGAAAACAATATAACGTATTTCTAGAAATACGTCAATCATTTCTCATGAAAAAGCTTTTAAGGTTATACTCAAAAAAAGCACCGCCATAAGGCGATGCTTTTTCATTACGAATAGGATACAGTTTGTTCTTTTTCCTCTGTAGCTGGCTCTTCAGCATCTTTTTTACGATCTGACAGTTTAATCTTCTGTAAGAAAATCGTAAAGATAGCGCCTACTACGATAAATACTAATCCTGTTAAGAATACAGTATGAAGTGAGTCTACTAAAGAGTTTTTCAAGATTGGTACAATGCTGTTAGCGAATGCTTCTGGCATTTGTTTTAATGCCTCTGGACTAAATAGCATCGAATATAAACCTTGTGGATCTGTGTGAATCATATCTTTAAATTTCGTTACCATTTGGCCCGCTTCTTTCGGGAACGTATCTAATACAGGTACTAATTTATTTGTTAATGTTGTACCTGAAGTGTTATTCATGATTGACCCTAAAATTGTAATACCAAATGTTCCACCGATTTGACGGAAGAACTGACTTGATGATGTTACGACTCCAAGATCTTTTTTCGGGAAACTTTCTTGTAACGCTAATGTTAATGTCGGCATAACAAGACCCATTCCTAAACCGATAATACTCATATAGAAAGTAGCAGTAAGTTTAGTCGTGTGCATATCCATCGTTGTTAATAACCAGAAACCACCAGCCATAATAAGCATCCCTGTAATAATTTGTGGTTTCACACCAACTTTTAATACAAGTTGACCACCGATAATACTCATCACTATCATTGTAATCATCATCGGTGTCATAATTGTTCCTGATTCAGCAGCACTTACTCCTACAATTCCTTGCATGAAGAATGGTACGAACATAATCGCACCGAACATTCCGATACTCATAAAGAAACCAATCGCATTCAGTATTGTAAACGTGCGATTTTTAAAGAAATGCATCGGTAAAATCGGTTCTTCTGCTTTCGTTTCAACGATAACAAAGCTAATAATACCAATTAGAGCTAATGCAAATAAACCGATAATTTGCCAAGAATCCCATGGATAATCTTTTCCGCCAAACGTTAATGCAAGTAATAAACTTACAACACCGAGAATCATCGTAAAGATTCCAGCAATATCAATCTTGATCGGTCCTGTTTGTTTATGTGACTTTAATCCCATTGCAATAAAGATTGTTGCTAAAATACCAACTGGTAAGTTAATGTAGAATACCCATCTCCAGTTCACTGCGTCTACAATCCAACCACCCACTTGTGGTCCAATTACAGAAGCAAGACCGTATAACGCACCAAAAATACCTTGCCATTTCGCACGTTCTTTTCCCGTAAACATATCTCCGATAATAATCATAGCCATTGGCATCATAATACCGCCACCAAGACCTTGAATACCACGGAAAATAATTAATTCTGTCATACCATTTGCCATACCACATAACGCCGAACCAACCATAAAGATAACTAGTCCTGTAATATATACGTTACGACGGCCAAGTAAATCCGCTAATTTACCTGCAATTGGTACAACTGTCGTTGATGTTAACATATAAGCTGTTGTTAACCACGTCATTAAACTTAATCCGCCTAGTTCACCGACGATACGCGGCATTGCTGTACCAACAATCGTTCCATCTAATGCAGCAAATAGCATCGCGATTATTAAACCAATTAACAGCAACTTTCTATTTATGTTTTCTTGTTGCTCCATGTAATCTCCTCAATTCCTCTTAGTTATTCTCTTTTTTCTCTTGTGTCCCGCAAATAATTGTTTCTAACTTCTCAAAGAGGCGTAACAAATCTTCTCTTTCTTGTAATTCTAAATGTGAGAAATATTTTGCAATATGCTCATTACGAGCGGTCATTGCCTCTTCTACTCTAGCTTTCCCCTTTTTTGTTAACTCAATGATGACAACACGACGGTCATCTTTGTCGTGATAGCGTTCTACAAGCTCTTGGTCAATTAGGCGATCAATCATCACTGTAATTGCACTAGGCTTTACATACATCTTTTTTGCTAATTTTGTCGCTCTTGAAGCACCGTAATGATCTAAAATCTTTAAAATATAAAACTGCGGTGGTGTAAGTCCTGTTGCTTGCATTTGTTCTAATAACTCCGTCTGCATTTTCTTTCCAATCGAAAAGGCAAGAGCTTGAATTTTATCGATATGCGTCATATCATTTGGCATGTTATCCACCTCTTATTTAAGCAATAAAATATTTAACGTATTTAAATATTAATCCCACAAACAAAATCCGTCAACACTTTTTATTTATAAAAACGTTTACATTTCTGTCACAAAGTTGTATAATTTTCGACGAAGTTAATATTGACAGTCACGGAGAATCGGAGTATACGGCTATGAATCATAAAAAAGGAAACTTTTTTATATTTCATGGCCTTTTTATATTCTCTCTGACTTACAACATTTCGAATTCATTAGGGGAGGATTTTCATTTTATGTTTTTCACACAATTATTTAAGCCTGCGCCCCACGCGGAACGCTTACCAGCTGATCGCGTTGATAGCGAATACCGTAAATTACGTTTACAAGTATTCTTAGGTATCTTCATCGGCTACGCAGGTTACTACTTTGTTCGAAAAAACTTTTCACTAGCGATGCCATACTTAATCGAACAAGGCTTTAGTAAAGGGGAACTTGGGGTTATCCTTTCAGCAGTATCTATCGCTTACGGATTAAGTAAATTTCTTATGGGTATCGTATCCGACCGTTGTAATCCTCGCTACTTTTTAGCAGCTGGGCTATTTTTATCAGGTATCATTAATATTATTTTCGGCTCATTTTCTTTCATTACAACGAGCATTATACTTATGTTTGTCCTTCAGTTTTTAAATGGATGGGTACAAGGTATGGGATGGCCTCCTTGTGGTCGTACGATGGTTCACTGGTTCTCTATTAGTGAACGTGGTACAAAAATGTCTATTTGGAACGTTGCTCATAATGTCGGTGGCGCGCTTATGCCTTCTCTTGTGACATTAGGCTTATACTTCTTCGCAAATGACTGGAAGAGTATTTTTTACTTCCCAGGTATTCTTTCAATTTTAGTTGGTATTTATGTATTAATTACGATGAGAGATACACCTCAATCTTGTGGATTACCTTCTATCGAAGAACATACTGGAGAATATCCATCAGATGAAAAAGTAAAAGATCGAGAACGCGAACTTTCAGTAAAAGAAATTTTATTTAAATACGTACTAAACAATAAATTTTTATGGTACATCGCTATCGCGAACGTTTTCGTTTATTTCGTACGTTACGGCGTTGTAGACTGGGCTCCTACCTATTTAGTAGAGGAAAAAAGTTTCACTCATAGTAGCTCCCGTACAGCTTACGCTCTATATGAATGGGCTGGTATTCCAGGTACACTTCTTTGCGGATGGATGAGTGATAAACTATTTAAAGGGCGCCGCGCACCTGCTGGTATTTTATTTATGGTTGGTGTATTTATCGCCGTTCTTGTTTACTGGCTAAACCCTCCTGGTAATCCAATGGTTGATAGTATCGCACTTGTCGCGATTGGATTTTTAATTTACGGACCTGTTATGTTAATCGGCCTACACGCACTAGACTTAGCACCAAAAAAAGCTGCTGGAACTGCCGCTGGTTTAACTGGGTTCTTCGGTTACCTAGGTGGAGCTACTTTTGCTAGCGCAGCTATGGGCTTTATCGTAGATGCATTCGGATGGGATGGCGGATTCATCTTATTACTTGTATCTTGTGTACTTGCAATGTTCTTCCTTGCTCTTACTTTAAAGACAGGATCTGCAAAACCAAAACAAGCTTAAGTACTAATATTATTCTTATCAAAAAAAGAGAGGCTGTTCTTTCCAGAACACCTCTCTTTTTTCTACATATAAATCTTTTTTCTTACAAAAGATTTATTCTCCTCTTTTTATATATTAGCGTTTTCAACTAACTTCAATCCCTTATATAACAGCATTCAATCTCTGTATAAAAAGATTTTTGAATATTTTCTCAACTTATGCTTGTCAAACATTGTCAATTTATATTAAAATAACAACAACATACAAAATATTTAGTCTTTTCAGAAAAGATGGAGGGATAGCCATGAAGAATCCACTTCTTCGCATTGAAAACTTACAGACTTCCTTTCGCATACAAGATCACTATCATGCCGCAGTTGATGATGTTTCGTTAACTGTCCATGAAAATGAAATTGTCGCGATAGTTGGTGAATCAGGTTGCGGAAAAAGTGCACTTGCCCTTTCTATTATGCGACTGCATAATGAAGCAAATACAAAATTACAAGGGCAGCTTAACTATAGAGATAAGGATCTACTAACTATGTCAGCCGCAGAGATGAATAAAGTACGCGGATCAAACATCGGTATGATTTTCCAAGAACCTCTTACAGCACTCGATCCTCTTATGACAGTTGGAAAACAAATCGAAGAAAACTTAGACTACCACACAAGCCTTTCAAAAGTTGAAAAAAAAGAACGCACCTTAGAACTACTTCATCAAGTTGGTATTCCAAAACCAGAACTTACATATAAACAATACCCACACGAATTATCTGGCGGAATGAGACAAAGAATTGTTATCGCAATTGCAATTGCTTGTAACCCAGCACTCATTATTGCGGATGAGCCAACAACGGCTCTTGACGTAACCATCCAAGCACAAATTTTAGACTTACTAAAATCTATTCAAGAACAAACGAAAATGGGCATCATTTTAATTACTCATGATTTAAGTGTTGTCGCAGAAACAGCAGATCGTATCGTCGTTATGTACGCTGGACAAGTTGTAGAGACAGGAAAAGTTGAAGAGATTTTTAACAACCCTCTTCACCCATATACTCGTTCTCTATTAAACTCCATTCCATCTGCGTATGGTGAAAAAGAAAAATTGCATGTAATTCAAGGGGTCGTTCCTTCGTTAGCGAAGCTTCCTCGCACAGGTTGTCGCTTCCAAGCTCGAATTCCATGGATTAGACCTGATCAACACGAGGAAAATCCAATTTTACATGAAGTAAAACCAGACCATTGGGTACGTTGTACTTGCTACAAGCATTTCAACTTCCAAGATAAGAAAGGAGATGACGTAGCTCATGGCACTGCTTAAAGTAGAAGATTTAAAAGTACATTTTCCAATTAAAGGTGGTTTCTTCGGCCGCACATTAGATTACGTGCGTGCTGTCGATGGTGTAAGTTTTGAATTACAACCGGGTGAAACATACGGGATCGTTGGTGAATCTGGAAGTGGCAAATCAACAACGGGTAAAGCAATTATGCATTTAACGAAAGCAACAGAGGGTAGCATTCATTTTAATAATAGAGATTTAACAAAATTAAGTCGCTCCGAGCTACGTGAACAACGAAAAGATATTCAAATGATTTTCCAAGATCCTTATTCATCATTAAATCCGAAGAAACGTGTTCTCGACATTATTGCTGAGCCTCTTCGAAATTTTGAGAAGCTCTCACCTGATGAAGAACGTAGAGCGGTTCAAGAATATCTTGATAAAGTTGGTCTAAATCCAGAGTCAATTTATAAATATCCACATGAATTTTCCGGCGGGCAAAGGCAGCGGATTGGTATTGCACGTGCTCTTACATTAAAACCGAAGCTTATTATTGCTGATGAGCCAGTATCTGCGCTTGACGTCTCTGTACAAGCACAAGTATTAAACTTCTTGCAAGATTTACAAGCTGAGCTCGGACTAACATACTTATTCATTAGTCATGATTTAGGTGTAATTCGTCATATGTGTGATCGTATCGGTGTTATGTATCGCGGACGCATTGTCGAAGAAGCAACTAGTGCAGAAATTTATAGTAATCCGCAACATATTTATACGAAGCGCCTAATATCAGCAATTCCTGATATTCGTCCTGAAAACAGAGAGAGACAGCGTAAGCTCCGTCAACAAGTAAGCTCTGAATACGAGAAATCATACGAAAATTATTTCAATGAAAACGGTCGTGCTTATGACTTAAAAGCAATCTCGCCAACGCACCGGGTGGCATTACCATAAGGGAGTGATAAAACATGTGGAAGTTTATATTACGGAGATTTTTAGTGATGATCCCGCAATTATTCGTGTTAAGTGTACTTGTCTTTCTATTAGCTAAGGCAATGCCAGGCGATGCCTTAACCGGCAGAGCAATGAATCCAAAAGCGGATCCAAAAGTGATTGAAGAACAACGTGAAAAGCTTGGATTAAATGACCCAGTTGCAACACAATATGTTCGCTGGATTAAAAATGCAGCCCAAGGTGACTTCGGTATTTCCTATGCACATAAAATGAAAGTAACCGATTTAATTGGAGAACGACTTGGAAATACAGTATCTTTAGCACTTGTTATTCTTATCCTTACCTATTTAATTGCCATACCACTAGGAGTTATAAGTGGGCGGTGGAATGATACATGGGCTGATCGACTCATTACCATTTACAACTATCTAGGTTTTGCTACACCACTATTTATATTTGCATTAATTATGCTCTTCCTATTCGGATTTAAGTTTGCAATATTCCCAACCGGCGGTAGCGTTGATCCTCAAGTTGCAACAGGTACATTTGCTTACTATTTAAGCAAATTGAATCACATGCTATTACCAGCTTTATCTGGTGCATTAATTGCGACAGTTGGTACGGTTCAATATTTACGAAGCGAAATTATTGATACGAAACATAAAGATTTTGTGCGTACAGTAAGAGCAAAGGGTGTTCCAGAATCAAAAATCTATTCTAGACATATTTTACGAAATTCATTCTTACCAATTGCAGCCTTCTTAGGCTATGAAATTACAGGATTAGTTGGCGGTGCCATCTTTTTAGAAAGTATTTTTAGCTATCCAGGAATTGGACAACTATTTATACAATCTATCTCTCAGCGTGATTTTAGTGTAATAACTGCACTCGTTATGTTTACTGGATTTGCAACGTTACTTGGAACTCTCCTTTCAGATATTATTCTAAGCATCGTCGATCCACGTATTCGTATTGATTAAAGAAAGGAGATGACGTTATGTTAGCAAACCCTGAAAAACAAACTGAAGTTATTCATTACGAAAAAAGCCCTTCTGGTTTCTCTATTATGTGGCGAGAACTTCGTAAAGATAAATTAGCAATGTTTTCACTTATTTTCCTAGCAATCTTATTACTAGCAGTCTACGCAACATCTTTTATTATGAAACAAGAAGATATTGTACGAGTTGATTTATTCGCTATTTATGCTCCTCCCTCTGCTGAACATTGGTTAGGAACAGATTACGGAGGACGCGACATTTTCGGCCAACTTATTATTGGTACACGTAACTCCTTTACAATTGGATTAGCAATTACTATTCTTTCTTGTGTAATTGGCCTTTCAATTGGATTAATTGCCGGTTATTTTGGAGGAGCAATTGATAATATCATTATGCGCATTATCGACTTTGTTATGGTTTTACCATTTTTAATGCTTGTAATTGTATTTATTACACTTGTTCCTACATTCAATATCTTCACTTTCATTTTAATTATGAGCGTGTTCTTATGGACAGGAAAGGCAAGATTAATTCGCTCAAAAGTATTAACTGAAAAAGAACTCGATTATGTCTCTGCATCAAAAACTTTAGGAACACCAAACTGGAAGATCATTCTTTTCCAAGTACTACCTAACTTAAGTTCCATTATCATTGTTAGCGTTACATTAAACCTTGCTGGAAACATCGGTATTGAATCTGGTCTAACCTTCTTAGGATTTGGTCTACCAGAAAGTACACCAAGCCTTGGTACACTTGTTAGTTATGCTAGAAATCCAGATGTATTACAAGAGAAGTGGTGGATTTGGTTACCCGCATCAATCATGATTTTAACATTGATGCTGTGTATAAATTTTATTGGTCAAGCGCTACGCCGTTCGGCCGACGCAAGACAAAGAAAAGGATAAGGGGTGGAAGAAATGACAAATAAGCCAAAGTTTTTCAAAGTATTAAGTACACTTGCAGTTTCAACATTACTACTTTCAGCATGTGGGGGCAGTGGTGGTAGTGAAAAAACGAGCAGCACAAAAAAAGTAGATACAAATAAATTTAGTGCATCTGTTAAAAATGATAAAAAGGAAATTAAAGATGGTTCATTAACATATGGTCTTGTTTCTAACACACCATTTGAAGGACTTTTGAACTTCGCTGTATATGAAGGAGATCCTGATAACCAGGTCATTACAATTTTCGATGAATCTTTATTATCAAATGACGAAAACTGGGAATACACGAATGATGGTGCTGCTACATATGAAATTTCTAAAGATAAAAAGACAATTACACTAAAAATTAAAGATAATGTAAAATGGCATGATGGAAACCCTGTTACTGCTGAGGATTTAGAATACTCTTATCTAGTAATTGGTAGCAAACAATATGCTGGTTCTCGCTATGACACTCAAATGCAAATGATTGAAGGTATGGAAGATTACCACAATGGAAAAGCCGAAAAAATTTCAGGTATCAAGGTAACGGATCCAAAAACAATTTCGATTACGTTTAAAGAACCGAATCCTTCAGTGAAAACTGGACTTTGGGCATATCCTCTTCATAAGAAATACTTAGGAGATGTACCAATCGATAAATTAGCAGAGTCTGATAAAATCCGTAAAAACCCAATTGGTTTCGGACCTTTTAAAGTGAAGAAAATTACTCCTGGAGAATCCGTTGAATTTGAACGTTTTGATGACTATTATGGCGGAAAACCAAAGCTAAAAAGCATGGTTTTAAAAGTTGTTAACCCTTCCGTTGTTAACGCGTCCTTAAAAAATGGTGATATTGACATTGCTGAAGTAAGTGCAGATCAGTATCCAAATGTAAGTAAATTAAAAAATGCACAATTAGTCGGTAAAACCGATTTATACTATAGCTATATCGGCTTTAAGTTAGGCCATATGGATAAAGAAAAAGAAGAAGTAGTGATGGATAAGGAGAAATTTAAAGATGTTCGTGTACGTCAAGCAATGGCTTATGCTATTGATAGAAAAGAAATTGGTGAAAAATTATATCATGGCCTACGTTATCCAGCTAACTCACCAATCCCACCATCTCTACCAAAATATCATAACAATAAAGTTGGTGCCTATGATAAAGATGTAGAAAAAGCTAAAAAGTTATTAGATGAAGCTGGCTATAAAGATACGAACGGAGATGGATTCCGTGAAGATCCGAATGGTAAAGAATTTAAAGCTAATTTCTTATCAATGAGTGGTAGCGATGTAAGTGAACCACTTGCAAAATTCTTTATTCAATCTTGGAAAGACATCGGCCTAAAAGTAGAACTTCTTGATGGTCGCTTACACGAATTCAACTCCTTCTACGATATGATTAAAAAAGATGATCCAAAAGTTGATCTTTTCGCTGCCGCTTGGGGAACTGCATCTGATCCAGACCCTTCTGGTATTTGGGCTAAAAATGCAGCGTTCAATTACACACGTTGGTCTACTGACAAAAACACAGAATTATTAAAACAGGGTATTTCTAAAGAAGCTGCTGATGAAAAGTACCGTAAAGATGTATACGATAAATGGCAAAAATTAGTTCATGACGAAGTACCATTAATTCCACTTCATTATAAATTTGATTTAAAAGGTGTAAATAATCGCGTAAAAGATTATAAATATACACCAGAAGATCAATACAAATGGGGTAAAGTTAGCGTAACAAGCGATAAAGCAGAAACAGAGAAATAAGAAAATAGCTCCTAGCACTGAGATACATGCTAGGAGCTATTTTTTATTTATAACCCTTCTCTCGCTATTAATAACAACCAATTCCTTTCCTACTGTAAGATTAAAAGATTTGATGAATCATCTTTATTACAACAGCTAACGTAACAGATGCAGCAAATCCTCCTAAACAAATTAAGCTTACCCCTTGACTGTATGATAAATTTTGAAATGATTTCATTGCTTCCATCCTCCCTATCTCCCCTTTGATACTCTTATTTTACCAATGGGAAAATTTTCATAACATCGATTTTACTAACAACTAACTTACAAATTTGTAAGTTAATAATTTCCCTTTAAACCTATATATCTAGTATGTCCAAGCTCTCTCCCTTTATACGTCAAAAAAGACCTCGAATTATATCAAGGTCTTGCTTACACTACAAAATATCTCATTCAATTTACTTTATAATCATCACCGGGCATTTTACACGCTTTGCTATTTTATGACTGACACTACCAAGTACCATCTCTTGCAATGTATTTAACCCTCTACTGCCAGCGATAACGAGATCTATATCCCCTGTATTTACATATTGAACAATCGTATCTCCTGGATCGCCATGTAATATCGTAATTTTATAAGAAATGTTCTCTTTCTTTAATAAACCTTCAATCTCTTTTAATTTATCTTTTCGACTAGCCGATATTGTTTCTAAATCTGTTTGACCTTGTATAATATCTGATTTTGCCGTTCTATTATCTACTACGTACACAACTTCAACATTTGTTTCTTCGCTACATTTCGCAATATATGTTGCATGTTCCGCTGCTCGAAGTGCATGTTCAGAACCGTCACATGCTAATATAATTTGTTTGTACATATGCTGAATCCCCTTTTCGTTATCCTACCCGTATTATATAATAAAGCCCCCTAAAAAGGAGGCTTCTAACTTGCAATTCTTTTATTATAAGTAGCTAAATTTGAAATAATTTTCGAGCTTCGTTCATTTAATCCCGTTATACTTACTTTCACGTCACTTTGTTCATACTTCATGATAACTTTATCAATTGCGGCTACTGCTGAATCATCCCATACGTGTGCGTGAGTAAAATTCAACTCAATTTCTTTTACATCTTCCTCAAATGTAAAATTATTTATAAAGTCTGCTGTAGATGCAAAGAAAAGTTGACCATGAATTTCGTATATTTTCTTATTTTCAATATATAAATGTTTCACGTGAATCTTTGCCATATTGAATGCAAATAAAACCGCACTAATTACTGTTCCGATAATTACACCTAATGCTAAATTATGTGTAATTAAGACAATCACAACTGTTACGATCATAACAAATGCGTTTCCTTTTGGTACTTTATGAATCGTTGTTACAGAGTTCCAATCAAATGTTCCAATTGAAACCATAATCATAACTGCAACTAAAGCTGCCATCGGAATATGAACGACATAATCACCTAAAACGAATAGTAATACGATTAAAAACCCGCCTGCTACAAATGTTGATAAACGACCTCGTCCACCTGATTTAATATTAATAACAGATTGTCCAATCATTGCACATCCTGCCATTCCTCCGAAGAAACCAGCGACAATGTTTGCGATACCTTGACCACGTGCCTCTTTATGTTTATTACTTTCCGTATGCGTCATATCATCTAAAACTGAAGCTGTTAATAATGACTCTAGTAAACCGATAATTGCAAGCATAACTGCGTACGGTAAAATAATCCCTAATGTCTCAAGTGTAAAAGGCACGTCAGGCATGCTAAAGAACGGTAATTCTTTCGGCAAGCTTCCCATATCTCCTACTGTTTTTAACTGCAATCCGCTCATAAGTGCAATACTTGTCACAATAATAATAGAAATAAGTGTAGACGGTACAGCCGTCGTAATACGTGGAAATACATATATAATTACAAGTCCTAATGCGACAAGTGTATACATTTGCCAAGTTGCATTTTTAAAATGTGGCAATTGCGCTGTAAAAACTAAAATTCCAAGTGAATTTAAAAAACCACTCATAACAGATTTAGGAACAAACTTCATAAATGAGCTCAGTTTGAACACGCCAAAAATAATTTGGACAATACCGGTTAATATTGTTGTAGCAAATAAGTATTGCAAACCATGATCCTTAACGAGCGTGACCATTAATAATGCCATTGCACCTGTTGCAGCTGAAATCATCCCAGTTCGTCCGCCAACAAATGAAATGGTAACTGCAATACAAAAGGCTGCGTATAACCCAACGGTCGGGTCCACGCCTGCAATAACTGAGAAAGCAATCGCTTCAGGAATTAACGCTAAAGCAACGACAATTCCCGATAGCACGTCTCCTCTCACATTGGAGAACCAGTCATTTTTTATCGTTTGAAACAAAATACCACTCCTCTACTCTTTTATCCCGCATTAACGGGCAGTAAGACCCCTACCTCAAAATTCAGCGGAAGCAAAGAAGTTAGGTGGGGGATCAACTGCCCGTAAAAGCCCGATTGGTTCAACTAATAATCAGTGGGGAATGAACAAAACCCCCACTGATTAAAGTTTCACTTTATCATTTGATTTTCTCCATAAGAAAATCTAAGCCGACTGCACGAAGGATATTATATAACGAGTAGAGAGATTTTTGCTATGTAAAAGTTTCCTAAAGAAAAAGACGCTACCTTAGCAGCGCCTTTACTCACTTTATTAATGTCCACCGTGCCCTTGACCACTTTCTTGAACAATCTCTAGCCTCTCATCCAATATACCTTGTGTTTCAAATGAAATATCACTCGTACTTCCTAATAAGAAGCCGTGGTTATATGGTCCAAGCGTTGGGTCATCTTTAAACCTCGGCTGAATAGTAGCAAGGAAGTCATACACTGGTTGTGAAGCTTTCCCTTCTTCTAACAATACAATAGGTGCGTGTTTACCCATATGTGAAAATGGTGCTCCTGAAACTGCTAAATCTGGTGTTTTGCTTGAAACAAATGATAAACCGTGACCTGGTTTTGTGAACCCCCAGCCAAATTTCGTTTTTTCATCTTTAAACTTCGCAAATGCAACCGAATTTTCTGTTGGAGTCTCCCCACTAATACGCGTTACTTTCCCGTATTTACTTAACTCTTTTTCTACTGCTTTTGAAATAATTTTTTCTGGTCCTAATACATATATATTCGCTTTATCTTTTCTCATTTTTAATGCCTCTATCGTCGCTTCTGGCACCTTATCTTTCTCTGTATATAAAAGCGGTTCTGGCATATGAGAAATCCAGTTTACAGCTGGTGTTGTGTATAAACGCCCTTCTTCTTCAGACGAACCGATAATAACACTATTTGGATAACTTCCTGTTATATCAGCATATTCTTTATCCACATCTTTAGCAAATATAGCTGGATCCGTTTCTTTTATTTGCTTTACTTTATATGCTTTTAATTGCTCAAGGATAGATGGACCTACATCCCCCATCACCATAATTTGTGTTCCATCTCTCGTTCCGAGCGGATTTAATCGTTTTATTTCTTTTAACGTCATTTCGGGTACCTTATCTTTTTCTATAAATAAAATTGGCCCGTTATTCGGATGGTGAATAAGATCCGCACTCGCAATACCTAATTGCCACTCGTTTACTGGTACTAAAATAATAGCGCCTGGCTGATTCTCTTTATGCGTTGCTGGCCATATCGTTTGCGAAGTTAATACTGCCATTTGCAGAGGATCGTTTGTGTTTAATCTCGTTACATTTTTTAAGCTTGTCGTTAATAAATCATTCGATGCACCTTCGTTCATTTCTTTAGGCGCAGTTACCTCCTGATTCATTTTCATTTCCTTTTGCTCTGTTTTCTTCTCTTTTGTAGATTCATGATTTTTATGATCTGTATTCGTTTGTCCACACGCCGCAAGACCAACCGCCGCAATTATTGTTATCCCAAAAATTCGGGTCATCTGTTTCACTATACCGCCTCCATTTGAATCGTTTTCGAGCCAATATGATTACCTAAAATGGAATTTCAACTTTACAATAACAAGCAATTCTGAAGAAATTATGCAGATGCATGATAATCTGCACCATTTCTTCATGATTTTGACTTACAATTTAAGTAATAACTACAAATGCGGAGGTACTCTATGGTCGATATACTACTCGTAGATGATGAGCCGAGAATGCTTGAATTATTAACGCTTTATCTTACTCCAATCGGATACAATTGCGTATGTGCAGTATCTGGGGAAGAAGCTATTTCACATATAGAAAATCGAAACTTCAAATTTGTTTTACTCGATATTATGATGCCAAAGATGGATGGGTGGGAAACGTGCAAAAGAATTCGATCCTTTAGTAACGTTCCTATCATTATGGTAACGGCCCGTGATCAAACGGTAGATGTCATCCAAGGGTTAAAACTTGGAGCGGATGATTATGTAACCAAACCTTTCCATGAAGAAGAGCTTTTCGCAAGAATTGAAGCTGTTTTAAGGCGAACGAATCAACACGCGCAAATCCAATATCACGGCATTTTATGGGATGAGGCAAAGCATTTCGTTTCTGTCTATAATGAAGAACTTCTTCTCACTCCAATCGAATTTTCCTTACTCGGGTTATTTTTACGTCATGTGAACTACGTGTTAAGCCGCGATCAGCTCATTGAACGAATTTGGGGATTAAATACAAATACAGAAGATAGAACAGTCGATTCACATATTCGTAATTTGCGTGATAAATTACGAAAATTAAATTTCCCTATTGATCACCATTTGAAAACTGTTTACGGAGTCGGCTATCGATGGGTTGATACTGTAGATTAAGGAGCAAAACGATGAAGCGAATATCTATTCAACTCGGATTTTATTTTTTAATTGTTACACTTTTAATCGAAAGTGTTCTATTTGTCTTGCTTTATTATAGCCTTGTCAACAATAGAGTAAACGAAGAAATGACAGCTTTATTAAAGCGCGGAAATAGTCACCGAGATGTCCTTGAAAAGTATTTTGATAAGCAAACAATCTCCCATGTTGCACTAATGGAATCCGAAGCCGAAACCACTGTCGTTATTACAAATGCAAATAAAGAAGTACTGGCTAAATCCAACGAAATAAATACTACTATAAAAAAGCATATTGAAAAAATGCAAACACGGACAGATCATGACGGAGCAATTATAGAAAATCATTGGAAAACATCTAATTATATATGTACAGTTAGCCCCATTATAGTAGCAGGAAAAACAGAAGGCTACGTATATATGTTTCTCGGAACAGAATCGATTGAGGAAATGGTTAACGGGCTAACAAGACAATTCATTATTGCCGGAGTCATTACGTTTCTATTAACAGCCATCACCATCTTTCTATTATCACGGTTGTTAACAAAACCATTGTTACACATGAAACATGCCACTGAAAAAATGAGTAAAGGCGATTTATCTGTTTCATTAACGACTACTCGAAATGATGAAATTGGTGAACTAACCTCATCCATTCAAACGCTCGCTAATGATTTACATTATATGAAAACAGAGCGAAGTGAATTTCTAGCAAGTGTTGCTCATGAATTACGAACACCGTTAACATACGTAAGAGGTTACGCTGACATTGCTTTAAAAGAAACCACATCTCCTGAGCAACGTTTGCGATATTTATCTATTATAAAAGATGAGTCTGATTATATTACGAACTTAGTTCAAGATTTATTTTCACTTGCACAAATGGAACAACATAACTTTTCTATTCAAGTAAAGGAAGTACACTTACACACCTTCCTTACTCGCATAGCCGAAAAAGTAAATACCATATATAAAGAAAGATACATTAAAGTCTCTTTCTCTTGTCCTCCTTCACTGCTAGTAAACTTAGATGAACAGCGATTTGAACAAGTTATAATAAACATTTTAAATAACGCTTATAGACATTCAAAAGAACATTCTCATATAAACATTTCTGTTACAGAAGAACATAAAAGTATCTCCATTACAATTGAAGATGAAGGCGAAGGTATTCCGCCTGAAGACCTCCCTCACATTTTCGACCGTTTTTATCGAGTTGATAAAGCAAGATCACGAGCTACAGGCGGAACTGGTTTAGGGCTATCTATCGTGAAAGAAATTGTAGAACTACACGGCGGGAATATTACTGTAACGAGCGAAGTCGATCATGGGTCTTGCTTTATCATTTCATTGCCATCTATATAGAAATACAACTATCATCAATTAACAAGTTCAGTTTTGATTTACAAAATCACATCATAATTAGCATATGAAAACGCCCAGAGTTCAAAAACTCTAGGCGTCTTTTATTTTCTTATTGAACTAAATTCTCCTTTAGCTTAAATCAAATTAAAGACAAAACTTAAATAAATTTCTAAACATATTCATTTCACACTCTTTATTCTAAAAAGAATCTTTAATTCTACTTAAAGTAACACACTTTATATTTGTAATGGTTTATAAGCCAATGCTTTATCTATAATTTCTCTGGCAGTTAATTCTTCATCACTCCAGAAAATATAATCACTTATTTTAGGGTCAATAACAGACGATTTAACCATGTCCAACCAAATTGCCAGCTCCCATTCTTCTCCTTCTGTATCCATAAGTTTTTGAACCAAGGTAACTAACTCTTCTCTATTTAACTCTCCTAACTTTATATTTTTATGATTAATAGCTCTTTTTACAATGTATTCTGCACCGTAGTCAGCAAAAAATAATTCTTTTGCACGTGGATAAGGAACACTCTTTTCAAATACAGTCAGTTTATGTTCAAAATCTTCTCCAAAATCTTGTAGCTCTTGAATTTCTAAAACTAATTTTAATAGTTTCTTTTCATCCAATTCCTCACTCCCTTTATTCAAGACAACCACCTCAGTAATCTAAGTACATTTCTTCATAATTTCCATATTCATTTCAACATAAAATTACAATTTCCCTTTTGAATTATCGAAATTAATATGTTATCCCTTATGTTAATTGATATGTTAAAGACAGATAAATATTGATATAACTAGGAATAAGAATAGACCAAATCAGATGTGATTTGGTCTATTCATTGGTAGGTTATTCACTTTACCTCATAATATAAATTTACAAATTGCCCAAAACGTTTCGTATCCGTTAAAGTTAAATTAATTTCCGGGTTCTTGTCTTGAAACAACGGAACTCCAGAACCTAATATATGCGGTGTAATCGTAACGATATATTCATCAATTAGATTATTCTTAAAGAATTCTCTCAGTAGCTCTCCTCCACCGACCATCCATATTTTAGATCCTTCTTGTGCTTTTAACCTTTTTGTAAACTCCACTACATCTTCATTTACAAACTCCACGTTTCCGTCTGAACCTTTTTCTGAACGAGAAAAAACATAACATGCTTTATCTAAGTACGGGAATGTTTCCGTATGCTCTACTACATAATCGTATGTTTTCTTTCCCATAATTATTGTATCAATCGTTTCGTACATTTCTGTATAACCGTTATCTCCCTCTCCTTCCGTTTCCATTAACCACTCTAAATCATCATTTTCTTTCGCAATATATCCATCTAAGCTCGCCGCAATAAATAAAACTATTTCACGTGACATATTTTTTCCTCCTTATATCTCATCTTGATAACATATGATGTAAACAATATACTAACAATAAAACATGACACTTTATGTCATGTTAAAAAGAAAAAGGTGATACATTTGTCAAAAGCTAAACGCTTATTAGATATTCTTATATTTGCTTCTGCCAAAAAGACATTTACAGCTCAAGAAATAGCTGATGAATTTAATATCTCCGTTCGTACTGTCCATAGATACATTTTAGATTTAAGTGATATGGGATTACCCATTTACGCAGAACAAGGTCGTAACGGAGGCTATAAAGTATTAACGAATAGAATCATTCCACCTATCTTATTTACGGAAGAAGAAGCAGTCTCCATCTTTTTTGCTTTTCAATCTTTAAGTTACTATCGAGACTTACCTTTTAACACAGAAATCAATTCCGTTACACATAAACTGTATAGCTCCCTACAACATGATGCGAAAGCGAAAGTTGATAAAATACATTCTTATATCGCCTTTTGGAATCCGAAGAGAACAATTGAGACACCACTTTTAAACGAAGTGTTAACCGCGGCTATTGAAAATAAAAATTTACACTTTCAATACGAATCTAAATCGGGGATAAAAACAAAACATGTTCATCCTATCGGTGTATATGCTCATGACGGGCTATGGTACTTACCATCCTACGACTTTAGTAGAAAAAAAATATTACTGTATCGCGTCGATCGTATTCTCTCCATATTATCGATGGAGGAAAATGAAAGTACGTTCATGAATTTAGAAGAATGGTTTGACTCTAGCTCTAACATAGTGCACATTCCTACCCAGTTACATGTCTCATTAACAGCAGAAGGCGTGCGCCAATGTAAAAGCGTTCCTTACCTTGAAGACTTCGTGGTAGTAAACGAAGACGGGACAGGATATATACATTCAACAATTGATAAAGGTGAAATTAACTTTATTACTCCTTTATTTTATAGAATTGGAAAAGATGCAAGAGTTTTAGAACCGAAAGAATTGATAGATGGTTTACGTATACGCGCGAAAGAAATTTTACATATGTATGGAGACTGAAAAAGCTGCTAAATATAAGCAGCTTTTTAGTCTAATTATTCCATTACACTTTCTCCTCTCTCTAAAACATAAAAACGTGAGAGCCGTATTCTCACGTTTTTATGTTTCATTTTATTAGTTCAATTGTTTCCGTAACCTTTATACTATCTTTTACAGATTGAACAATCGTACAATTTTTCACTGCAAGTTGCAGCGCCTTGTCCAACTGCTCTTCTGTAATGTTTTGTGCTTTGATTTTATAGTGCAAATGAACACTTTCAACTGGTTTTGATACAGCTTCACTTCTACCAATTTCAGTCTCAATTGTAAACGTATCGTATGTAATACGTTTCTTTTCTAAAATTGTTCGGAAGACAATTGCACTACATCCTGCGATAGAAGAAATGAGTAATTGTAACGGTGAATACCCGTTTTCTTTTCCAATCGCTAATTGACCATACGATAAATCTGCTTCTATATCATCGTGTTTGATTGTTAGTTTCATTTGTTTTTTCCATCTCCACTTTCATCGGTTTCTTCCGTTTCTTACTCATATAATAATATATATAGCAGAAAATGATAAATGGAATACCACAGTATAACGCCATTCTTTGTTCAGGAATAAACGCTAAACTAATAACAACGATGCTATTTGTAATTAAAGCTAAAATTGGAACAATCGGGTATAGTGGTGTTCTATACTTTAAGTCCTCTAACTTTCCTCCGCCTTTTATATACTGACTTCTAAAGCGAAGTTGCGATAAAGCAATAATGATCCAACTTGAAACAGCCGATAAACCAGCTATCGATAATAAGTACATGTATACTGTATCTTCTGCAAGGAAACTTGTGAATAGAGATAATCCAGCTACCGCAATCGTTACGACTAACGCTGTAATTGGAATACCACGCTTATTTACTTTCTGGAAAGATGTTGGTGCCATTCCTTCATTTGCAAGTGACCATAATATACGAGTTGCCGCATATAAGCCTGAATTCGCTACAGATAGTAACGCTGTAATAATAACGAAGTTCATAATATCAGCTGCGTATGGAATACCGATTTTATCAAATACAACTACAAATGGACTTTCAATTACCCCTGCTTCTTTCCAAGAAATTAATCCTACTAAAATCGTCATTGTTAAAATGAAGAATAACATAATGCGCCATACTGTATTACGGATCGCACGTGGAATTGTTTTTTCTGGATTTTCACTTTCTCCCGCTGCAATCCCGATTAACTCTGTTCCTTGGAACGAGAAGTTAACTGTAATCATTGTAAGTAATACGGCAGCTAGTCCATTCGGGAATAACCCGCCATCGCTTACAAAGTTAGAGAAAAGAGGTGCTGCTTCTTTTCCATCGTATGGTAAAAACCCTAATAATGCACTACCACCAAGAACAACAAACGCAAGAATTGTAACTACTTTAATACTAGAGAACCAAAACTCTAATTCAGCATAACTCTTCGCTGAGATAGCGTTTGAAGCATATAAAATAACGCCGAATACGAGACACCATACCCAAACATCAACATTTGGAAACCATCTTTTCATCATTAAACCGATTGACGTTAACTCTAAACCTACTGTCACTGCCCAGCCAAGCCAATATAGCCAGCCGATCATAAAGCCCGTTCCTGGTCCAATAAACTTCGTCGCATACTTTTGGAAAGATCCTGAAACTGGCATTGCTACCGTTAACTCTCCAAGACAAAGCATTGTTAAATACATAATAAATCCGCCCACTAAATAGGAAAGGATGGCTCCCCCTGGTCCAGCCTGATTAATGGTGTAACCTGAACCTAAGAAAAAACCAGTCCCGATTACACCACCTAGTGCGATCATAAATAAATGTCTACTCTTCATCGTACGATGTAATTTCTCATTCGTTGGTTGCTGCATCTAAATCCTCCCCCTACCGATACCCCTATATCTTGTTAAAATTTTCTGATAATAAAAATATACACGAAAGCGATTACAATTTCTATATAAAATTAAAACTTTTCTGATAAAATAATATAAAAAATCTAATTATTGCAAGATTTAGATTCTATTTAGAGGAAAATAAGGAGAAACAAGGAAAAACCCTTACATATATTGTAAGAGTCAACGAAGTTCTAATCTTCTCGATAAAATTGATAAACTATAATTTACGATAAAGTACATACAAGCTACTACTATAAACGTTGGAATCGTATAATTTACATTCTGTCCGCTAATAATTTGGGCATTATGCATAAGCTCTGGCAGTGATATAACAACTGCTAATGATGTATCTTTCAGCAATGAAATAAACTGACTGACAAGCGGCGGGACCATTCTTCTTAATGCTTGTGGTAAAATAATATGCCACAACGCTTGAACATACGTTAATCCTGAAGATCTTGCGGCCTCAATCTGTCCTTTTTCAATAGATAATAAACCACTTCGAACAATTTCAGATATCATCGCTGCTTCAAATATTGTTAAAGCAACAATTACGGCCGTTATAATTTCTAATTTCAAGCCTGCTTCTGGAAGTGCAAAATACGTGAAAAATATAATTAAAAGTAGTGGTAAGTTTCGAATCACTTCAACGATAATCCCTAATATTTGTGAGACGACAGGTATTTTCATGTAGCGCAATATCCCTATTACACTACCAATAATAAAACTAAGTACAATCGCGACGAGCGCTACCTCTAACGTTATAAGCAATCCTTTTAATAAAAATAGAATATGATCACCTGTTATGGCTCCCTTAAAATCCATTTACACCGCCTCCTTTGCCAAGCGTTTTTCTAAATAACGCACTAGCATACTGAGCGGAATTGTTAATATTAAATAAAACATCCCGACAAATATATACACGTCGAACGTAACAAATGTCTTCGTTGAAATTAAATCTCCTTGATACATCAAATCGGTACCAGCGATAATTCCGAGTATGGAAGAGTTTTTTACTAAATTGAGAAATTGATTTCCTAGAGGAGGGATTACGATTTTCATCGCCTGGGGTAAAACAACATAATACATCGCCTGTACATACGTTAACCCTGAAGACCGTGCTGCTTCCATTTGTCCTTTCGCGACTGATAAAATGCCTGCCCGAATGACTTCCGCAATAAAAGCTGCAGTATACACAGTAAGCGTAACTGTTCCTGCTACAAAACCATTTAAAGTAATTCCTATTACAGGTAAAGCGAAATAAAATATAAATGCAATTAATACGAGTGGAATATTTCTTACAAACTCTACAAAAGCCGTTCCCAACCAATTTAAAATACGAATAGGCGCAATGCGCATTACAGCCAAAATTACTCCCAAAATAAAGCTGCCTATTAACGCAATTACACTAGACATAACTGTATACTTAAAGCCCTCTAAATACATATCAATGTTATTCGTCAATATAGAAAAATCAGGCACATATTCTCCCCTCTTTCTTTACAAGAAGAGGATGAGCATCCCTCATCCTCTTACTATTTATCAATGAGAATAAAGCTCCATTAATGAAACTATCACCTTACTTCTCCTGTTTTTGACCAATCCATTTTTCATACAATTTATCGTATTCCCCATTCGCTTTCATATCTTTTAGTAAGCTATTAATCTCTTTCGTCAAATCATCCGCACCTTTTTGCACCGCAATTCCGTACGGCTCATCCGTGAAAATTTTCCCTACAACTTCATAATTCGAATCTTGTTTTGCCATGCCGTAAAGAATTGCATTATCTGTCGTTAATACATCGCCTTTCCCTGCTTTTAACGCTGTAAATGCCTCACTGTAATTTTCAAATTCTAATACAGTCGATTCTGGTGATTTTTGACGAATATTATTTGTAGACGTTGAACCTTTTACCGCTAACACTTTCACACCCTTTTTCACATCATCAATACTTTTAATATCGCTTCCTTTTTTCACAAGTAACGATTGCCCTGCTTTAAAATATACATCTGAAAAATCTACTTCTTTTTTACGTTCTTCCGTAATTGTCATTGTCGCGATAATTGCATCAATATCACCATTTTTCAGTAGTGGAATACGCGTTTTAGACGTTACTTCTTTTAATTCTAATTTCTTTTCATCTCCAAGGATTTTTTTCGCAAGCGCCTTTGCGATATCAACATCAAACCCTTCTACCTGTCCTGTCGAAGGATTTTTCAAACCAAATAAGTTCGTATCATTCTTCACCCCAACTACTAGTTTCCCGCGCTTTTTAATTTGCTCAACAGCCCCGCCTTGTTTCGTATTCGTTTCTTTCGTCTCATCTTTTTTACTTCCGCATCCAGCAACAACAAGTACGAATAAACATGAAAATACGATTAACGTAAACAACTTTTTCATTTTAAGCATAAAACTCCCCCTTTAATGATTTAACACTCTTCTTAAAAATAGACGAGCTCTTTCTTGTTCAGGACTTGCAAAAAATTGCGTCGGTGTTGTATCTTCAATAATTTGACCATCATCCATAAACAAAATCCGATCTGCCACTTCTCGCGCAAATCCCATTTCATGCGTGACAACGACCATTGTCATTCCTTCTTTAGCTAGTGTTTTCATAACATCAAGTACTTCCCCAATCATCTCCGGATCAAGAGCAGACGTAGGCTCATCAAATAGCATAATTTCCGGCTGCATTGCGAGCCCCCTAGCAATTGCTACCCTTTGCTGTTGTCCTCCGGATAATTGATGGGGGTATACACTAGCCTTCTCCGGAATTCCTACTTTCTCTAAATAAAACATCGCTGTTTTCTCAGCTTCCTCTTTTGAAACTTTATTTACTTTAATCGGTGCTAGTGTAATATTTTGAAGAACCGTTTTATGTGGATATAAATAAAAATGTTGAAAGACCATTCCAATATTTCGGCGTAATTCATTCATATCTGTTTTTGCATTGTGTACTTCCGTATCTTGTACAATTAACGCTCCATCTGTAATTGTCTCTAACTGATTTATACACCGTAGCAACGTACTTTTTCCTGATCCGGACGGCCCAACAACTACTACCACTTCACCTTTTTTCACTTGTACATTAATATCTTTTAAAACTTGAAAGTTGCCATAATATTTATTTACATTACGAAACTCTATCAACATACTCTCCCCCTCCTTCCCCTAACAAAGCATGTACATTCTTTTTATATTCAAAAATAGGCAAAAAAATAACTTCCAGCCTCATTTTATCCATAAAAAAAAGCAAAGGGATTTCCCTTTGCTTCTTCATTTCTATTCTATTAAGATACTTCTTCTTTCTTATCTTTTCCGTATTCATGCTCCCAGAAATCAGCATTTTTAATTCCTAATGGCCCTGGATCGAATACTGGATCTTTTCCTTCTTTTTTCTGCTTTTCATAATCCTTTAATGCGACTAATGCAGGTTTTTGTAATAATAAAATCGCAATAATATTTACCCATGCCATAATTCCTACACCGATGTCACCTAAAGCCCACGCCGTTGCTGCTGTTTTTATACAGCCGTAGAATACAGCTCCTAAAAATACAAACTTTAGTATCATAGACAGCCAAGGACGGTCTTTATCACGATTTAAGTACGCGATATTCGTTTCTGCAATGTAGTAATACGCCATAATTGTTGTAAATGCAAAGAATAGTAACGAGATTGCAACGAAACCGTTTCCAAATCCAGGAAAAACAGATTCTACCGCTGCCTGTGTATATCCCGGTCCTGGCTGAGCACCATTTAATTTATTTACGATAAAGCTTTTTCCGCTTGCATCAAATACGTTATACATGCCTGTAATAATCATCATAAATGCTGTTGCTGAACAAACAAATAATGTATCAATGTAAACGGAAAATGCTTGCACTAAACCTTGTTTAGCTGGATGTGATACTTCCGCAGCAGCTGCTGCATGTGGTCCAGTTCCTTGCCCTGCTTCATTGGAATAAATACCACGTTTTACTCCCCAAGAAATTGCTAAACCGATAATACCACCGAAAGCCGCTTCTAATGCAAAAGCACTCCTTATAATTAGCATAAATGCTTCTGGCAACTTTTCAATATTCATAGCAACAATAACGCAAGCTACTAAAATATAACCAACTGCCATAAACGGTACGACAACTTGTGCAACGTTAACGATTCGCTTTACCCCACCGAAGATGATAATAGCTAATACAACAACTAATAAAGCCCCTGATACGGTAGTGTTAATTCCAAAAGCTGTTTCTAAACTTACAGCAATACTATTTGCTTGCACACCTGGCAGTAAAAGCCCCGTTGCAAGAATTGTCGCTGCAACGAATACTAATGCATACCATTTCACACCTAAACCTTTTTCAATGTAATAAGCAGGTCCACCACGAAACTGCCCTTGATGTTTCGTCTTATATATTTGTGCTAATGTAGATTCTACATAAGCTGATCCTGCTCCTAAAAAGGCCACTGCCCACATCCAAAATACAGCTCCTGGTCCACCGAATGCAACCGCTGTTGCTACCCCAGCTATATTCCCTGTCCCAACGCGCCCTGATAACGAAAGTGCTAACGCTTGGAATGAAGAAACACCAGCCTCTGATTTTTCACCTTGAAATGTCAGCTTAACCATTTCGCCTACATGCCTTACTTGTAAAAACCTCGTTCGAATGGAAAAATATAAACCTACTCCTAAACATAAATAAACAAGTGCTGGACTCCAAACAATATTATTTAACCAATTTACGAAAGCTTCCAACATTCCCCCTCCTTCTTTATAAAGAATATTCAGAATATATATAAAATTATAAGTGTATACCGAATCTATAACAATATTATTTTAATAAAACAAACATATTTTTGTATAAAAAAACAAAGCATACATTTATTCTGTATACTTTGTTTTCACAAAAATGTATTATATATTCACAATTGCTTCTCTTTTTATAATTCTTTCATATAGCTCTTCTGATAATTCTCGGAAGTTATCTGGCATATCTTTCCCCTTAAACTTCTTTTGAAGTGTACCGTATAAACCAACATCACGTAGACGTAAAAACAACGGTAACGATTCGTACCAACTATCCGCTAGTCTGTGCTCATACTCATAGCCTTTTCGTAACACTTGTAGCTGTTTACGAGCAAAGTCTGTCTTCTCTTCCGCTGTCCACGGTGTAAATAGAACAGAGTAATAGAGAACCATCGCTAAATCATGTATAAAGTAATTATAAGCCGCATCATCAAAATCAAAGATTGTTAGCTCTTTACCATCATAATGAAAATTACCGGGATGGATATCACCGTGCATAAGGCCGAACGTTTCTCTTTCAATTGGAAGAGCCTTTATTTCATCCATTAATACCGCTGCAATCTTTTTCACTTGATCATCTTCTAATTCATTAACAATCCCACTTTCGTCTTCTTCCCACGTATCACGATAATCTGTTTTAGGGTAGTTCATTGTTAGGCGATGCAGTTGGCCAATCGCTTTACCCCATGCTTCAAAGTAAATCTCCCCCCAATAAGGCGATTCTTCTCCTTTTACTTGCTCACCTTTTGCATATGTAAATAAAGATACAAAAAAGAAAGTGTTATCTTCCGCTCCAATTTCTTCTACAAGATTTTGAGAAGTTGAGTAAAGAGGTCCTGCTACCTTCGCCCCATTCTCCGCAACATATCGTAAAAAATCTAGTTCAGCTTCGACTTCTTTTTTAGAACGATGAGAAGAGTGTGTTAAACGTAATACGTAATCTTCACCACTATCACCCGTTGCCTTAAAAATATAATTTTCAAAATCTCCAAGTGGCTTTTTTTCCACTGTTACATAAAATGCCTTTGCTGCTCTTGCTAAAATTTCTTTCGTAAAAACTCGTTCTACTGCTATTTCCATCTGTATCCCTCCTATATATCTTCTTAATTCGACATAAATGTGAGAAGTACTGCTATAAAATTGAATAATGCGTGGGCAATCATAGCTGATAAAATAGAATTTGTTTTCTCATATAACCACGCAAATACTACTCCACTTAAAAAATTCACTGGTAATGTGTTATATGTTGGAATATGAACAACGGTAAATATTATGGAACTTATAAGCACCCCGCCCCATATGCCATATTTATCACGAAAAAACGTATAAAAAACACCTCGATATAAAACTTCTTCATAGATTGGTGATATAACTGCTGCTCCAATTACCGCGATACAGAACGCGTATATTGATTTATCATTTTGAACTGTTTCCGTTTTACTATTTTCAAAAGAAATACCCATTTTCTCCATTATCATTAATACAGCAATACTAACTATAATTAAAAAAATTAGCGCTACAACTGTCCATAGGAAATCTCTCCATGAAAGCTTCCGAATTCCAATGTCTTTCCACGACAATTTATATCTTTTTATACAAAAAAGATAAACTACAGTAGTAAATATCACTGCCATTATAAATCCCATTAATACTCCAGCATATAATGCGTTCCCTATTACTTTTAAAGCATAGTCATAAAAAAGAGATTCAACAGTTACTGGAACAATAATAAATACAAACACAAATAAATATAAAATTTCTTTCCATCCCCACATACTTTTCAAAATTATATACACCATCCCTCTACTCCGTGTTTCCTTAAGTATAAAAGATGACGTAACGTAACTTTCAAGCTTATTTTTTTCAAATAATCCAAGCATAATTTTCTCTCAAAACACAAAAAAGGTTGATTCACTAAATCAACCCTTACACTATTAAAAATTTTATTTCTCAATTCTTCATCAATTTATTCTTATATATAACATTTATCTTTACCTCTCTTCACCTTTTGTCTGCATTGAATTGAAAGTCCAATTTAATTTTAATGAATCTCCTTGAAATACATTTTGCTCTGCATCATTATCTACAAATGTGAACATTACATAGAAAGTATCATCATCACCAGGAGCAAGTCCATTTCCTTCTCGGTCTACAACACCTTTTTGTACAAGATCAGGAATACTTCCATTTTGCGTAGCTACCTTTAATTCAGATAATGTAGTAGACCAAATTGGAACTTCATTTTTATCCAAATTCCACAAGAAATCAACTCGGATATGATCACCAAAATCAGCATTTCCATTATCTCCTTTCGCATCGATTACACTGTAATCTGTCAGGAGTTTCACATCTCCTATTGCTAAGGTTCCTTTGTTAATTAATTGAAAACCGCGCTCCATTTCATCACCTGGTTTCAGATTGTCGACATTAATAACAACTTCAGGATTCACACTCAAATCTAAAGTACCCGCTGCAAACGTGTTTTGTGATACTTCCTTATCACTAAAATACGCATATGTTCCCCCACCAATTAAAGATAAGCCCAGCGCTGCAGTTATGACACCCATACCAAGTTTTTTCTTCATACCCATTTCACAAGTCCCCCTATTTTTAAAGTTCAAACTACAAACCTTATTTCCATCCCACAAACAATACTAATTAACCAACTACCTTGTCCCATATCAAAAGCGAACTAACTTTAAACTAGTTGCTTCATGTACCCAAACAACTATTACTTTTAAAATAACCGGTAATGTTCCTGTAAATCATTACCGGTTATTTGTTAGCCAATCTCATTTCATTTACTATTCATTGTCTGATTGCTTTATTTACCCTAGAAGTTTGCCCACTTATTTTTTAGGTTCTAAACCAATAGAGCGTAAGATTTTATCTAACGTCACTGGCCCTACATTTTCTTTCGGTTTTTGATTTTCTTTGGCATCTGGACCCTTTTTCAAGAAGTTTTTCTCAATAAAACGAATATCCGTTTCATCTACAACACCATCTTGATTTATATCTCCATCTTTTACAGATACTTTTCCTTTTCCATATGACAGAGCTGCTATTCTAGCATCTTGAATATCCACCATTTTATCGCCGTTTACATCACCTGCAAGGTTATCATCCATGTCAGCTCTAAAGTTTTGTCCCACTAATTCTCCATCCTGCATTTTCCCTATTTTTGTTGTTAATTTACTATTTAAATGACCTGGCATTTCTACGAAAATATCATATTCTTTATTGCTTACAGGGACACTACGAATTTCAAATTGTCCGTTATCATCAATCGTTCCTGTATATTTCTTTCCATCCTTACCAACTGCATACACTTTTGCTCCTAGCTTTGTATAGTCTTTCTTACCTAAATACCCCTCTTCATTCAAGAAAGCTTCCGGACCAATATATCCTGTAACCGTTGAATGTTTCGAGACAATAGCAAAAGATTTATCTTTAAACACAGGAATCTCAGTGCCTTCTGATGCACCAGCTTTTGTATAAGTGAACTTATCTGCTGCAAATGCAGTTAAATCATTAAAATATTCATCACTCGTCATCTCGAATGTAACATCTAAAAATGGTGTATCACCATCTAATCCTTTAAATTCTTTTCCTTCCAATGACGCGCCAACTTTCACTTTGTTTTCCCAAGCTCCTTCTTCACTTACCTTCGGATCTTCTAATTTAAGGTCCAGTCCATGTTGTTTTACATATTCTGCAAGTGCTGGATTTGGTTTCACATCTGTAAATTTAAACAACTGTTTACTATAAGGAATCTCAAATGTACCTGACATAAGTTTTTTCACATTATTAAGATTTAAAGTTAACGTAATTTTTTCTCCTAGTTTAATTTTATCCTTGTCATAGCTTGGGACAGCGTATTCCGTTCCCTCTTTAACAAAGACATAATCTTTAAATCCATTTGCCATATTTGATGCAGTTGCAAGATCATATCCAAATAACCTTAAATTAAGTGGCTCATTTATTTCCTCTGGAAGTACTCCAAATTTAAAATCACCATTTGCTTGAATTGTATTCAACCAACCTGATGGAAAGGCTGAGTTTTGATAATATACAATTTGATTCGCTTTTTGATCATACTGCAAGCCTTTTGCCTTTAATGCATCTACTGTAGAATCATAAATATTACCATGCACCCATAATGCACGTTGGCCGTCTTCTTCTTTAAACATGGAATCATTGACTTCGTGTATACCAGGTTGTACATCCTTAAATTTCATTTCAGGTATTACATTATCAATGATAATGCTATCGCCTTTTGTATACGATTTTCCTTCTTTATCATATCCAACGAAGTCCAATTCGTAATCTCCATCAGGCAACATAACAGGCTTATCCCCAATTGGGTGAGCTGGATCTCCTGTGAATGGAAATACATACCCTCCCATACCAGAAAACATCATATATTCAACATTCGGTGTTAGACTACTTGCATTAAGTGTACCAACGACTCCTAATGCCTTCCCTGTCTTTCGGTCCTTCACAACTGCATCAATAGTTTCAAGAGGACTATTTAATTTAAATGCCAACGGCGAACTTGGTCTTTCCATAAATGGATGGAATTTAGATGTATCTGTTGCCATTGCATCTCTCAATAAATCTACAGACGCAATCCCTTTTTCTGTGAATTTAACTGCAAATGGTACTTGATATACTTCTTTTTCATTGTTTTTATTTGTAATATGAATATAGCCTTCATATCTACCAAATTCAGCGTTTTCTGGAATGATAATTTCAGGGCTAATTTCCTCTGATGTACCAGGAGCTACTTTAATAGAATCTGATACGTTTAGCTTCACACCATTCTTCGCTGCATCTTGCACACCTACACTTGTAGGTGAAAATTCTACTTCTAATTTAAACTCTTTCCCATCTGTTTTACTGCTGTTCTTAATTAAGACTTTTCGACTATCTTTAATAGGCCCACTTTCAAGTTGATTTTTATACCCAAATGCAATAGAACCTGTTTTTTCTTCAATTTCTACTTCTTCATCATCTACAACGTTTGATGTTTTATCGATAACCTCAATAGATGTATCTGCATGAACTGCACGATATGCATCAATTCTTCCTGATCCCACCTCAAATACAGAACGCTCTTCTTTTAAATCAACTGCGGTATTCATAAGTGCCTCTTTTACTTCAAATGGACTATAATTTGGATGTTCTTGTAAAATCAGTGCCGCAACCCCTGCAGTATGAGGAGTTGCCATAGATGTACCTGACATACGTCCATACGCTAACGGATAATTTTCTCCATCCTTTGGATCATTAATATATTCAGGAACAGTTGAGAAGATAGACACACCTGGTGCTATAATATCTGGCTTAATATCATCTGTTTTAGTTGCAGGACCACGGGAGCTGAAATCAGCTAAGTGATCTCCCTCTGTTTTTATATTACTAAGTTCTCCAAACGCTAACGACACATCTCCTTGTACAGCTTTTGCTTGTAATTTCTCACCATCTACTTTTGTTAAGCGGAACGATGGAATAGATGAAGTACTTTCCCCAAGATAACTTGTAATTTCCCCATCTACATTGTTATATACAATTACTGCCTTTGCGCCTGCATCCTTAGCATTTTTAATTTTTTCATCAAATGTAATCTCACCTCGTTGGATAAGAACTAACTTCCCTTTTACATCTTTCCCTGTAAAATCACCTAATTTCCCAAGCCCCGCATATACAACCGATAAGGATTGTCCTTTCAAATCTTCAATCTTATCAGTAAAGCTTTTTCCAAGTAGCATCATCTTATCTACACGTACATCACCTGCATCACCTGCATCGGCGGAAAACGTTGGAATAGTCATTGCAGCATCACTGGCTCCAACTGTAATGGGAAGTGCTGCTGCACTAGGTGATCCAATGGTACCTTCTTCCGGACCACTATTACCAGCTGCTACTACTGTAACAACACCTGCTAACATCGCATTATTCACTGCGACAGAAGTAGGATATAAAGGATCATTAATAGACGCTCCTAGTGATAAATTGATAACATCCATATCGTCTTTCACTGCTTTATCAATCGCAGCAAGAATACCGCTTGTTTGTCCACTTCCATATGGACCTAATACGCGATATGAATATAAGTCTACATCTGGAGCAACACCCTTCACTGCATAATCCACACTATTCTGTTTGTCTGCAGCAATTGTCCCAGCTACATGCGTACCATGGGATGTATAATATGCACTTCCCTCATAAATCTCAGGATATCCCCCAGAATTTTGCCAATCCTTATACGTTGTCTCCATTGGATCAGCATCATTATTAACAAAGTCCCATCCTTTTATTGAGTTCGGATCTATTTTGCTTGGATCCTCACCTTGTTTTGCACGATATCCTTTATATGCATCTTTCAAATCCGGGTGGTTGTAATCAATACCAGTGTCCAGTACACCTACCTTAATTCCTTTACCTGTTATTTTTTCATCATGCAGCTTGTCCACACCAATTTGCGGTACACTATCTGCCATTTTCGGTTCAACAGCAGTCTTAGCTGTTTCTTTCGGCAAATCAATTTTAACCTCATGATCTTCCCATACGCGCTTAACGATACCGGTACGAACTAAGTCCTCAATCATATTCGCTGGTAAAGAAATCGCTACACCATTAAAAGCATTCTTATATTCTCTTGTTATTTTTGCAGATTTTACATTTGTCCCTTTCTCTTTATTCTTTTGAAGCTGTTCAAGCTCTGCTTTAAATCCTTTATGTGATGCCTCTACCTTTTGTTCCGCATTTGAAAGAGCTACTTTTTTCCCTTTAGCCGCTTGTTTTAATACCTCAATTTTGCTAGGTGCTTGCTTAAATTCTATAATGACATTCACATTATTAGGACTTGCTGTATTGATACCTGGCGAAATAACAAAACCTGGTTTAGTATCTAACGTTTTTAAGGCATTACGTTGTTCCTTGGTAAGACCTTTTAAGATAGCATTTGCATCATCAATTCCAGTTAAAGTAGACGTATTTACCTCTTCCGCTAATACGTTATATGGAATTCCTTGAGACAATAACATTCCAACTGTTAACGTTCCAATAAGAATCTTTCCAAATTTCCCTCGTTTCATATTGCATCTCCCCATTATTCATATTATTTTTTGAAACAAATTGATTCTTACATTCCTACTTAGCGTTGGAAAATCTATCAATCTTAATCTTTTGTATCATGAAAGATTTCCAACACTACTACCATCCCCATACCTTATATAGCTAATCACTCACTTTACTCTTTCTATAGGAGCCCCCCATCATTTATTTCCAACAAAAGATTTTCACACAATGAATTATTAATAGGATTAAAATATAATTCTATTTTTATTATTTCACATTTTGATTATTCCGAAAATTAATCAAAAGGAGTATCTTTTCTCTAAGGATTCTATGCCTACATAGTACAAAAGAACTATCTTGTCATTTATTCTTTGTAATACAGAATAAAGCAACACGATAGTTCTTTGATAGATTTCTTATTTAATCCAACGGAACCAATTGATTTCGAACTGCATAAATCACTGCTTGCGATCGACTTTTCACATTTAGTTTTTTAAAAATTTTATTGATGTGAATTTTAACTGTTTTATCACTAATATATAGAACTTCAGCAATTTCTTTATTACTAAGTCCTTTTACTAGTTCAAATAGAATTTCCTTTTCCCGTTCCGTCAGTTCATTTTCATTTGATTCTACTTTCATCTTTTGCTGATGATATGTAATTAATTTTTTAGTCATACGCGGATGAATAACTGAATCGCCTCGATATAACATTCGAATTGCTGCTACTACCTGCTCTGATGAGGAATCCTTCAATAAATAACCATCAGCACCGGCCTGGAGTGCATCCATTAAATACTCATCATGTTCATACATTGTAAACACAAGTACTCTGCAACTTGGATATTTTTTTTTCACTAACTCTGTAGCTTCAATCCCATTTTTCCCTGGAAGATTAATATCCATCAAAATACAATCTGGTCGGCATTCTTCTACTTTTCCCAATACTCCATCCCCAGAGCTAGCTTCTCCAACCACTTTCATATCAGATTCATCCTCTAGTATGCTCCGAATTGCGTCCCGTAAAAAAGCATGATCATCTACTACTAATATTTTAATCATTTTACGCACCCCTTGTTTGTGAATCTGGAATTAACAGTGTAATTTCTGTCCCTTGCCCTACAGAACTATCAATCTGTAAAGTAGCCCCTAATTGTTCAGCTTGTTCATTCATATGTAATATACCATAATGTGGCTCATTCTTCGTTTTAACCATAGACTCAAATAATGAAAAACCAACTCCATTATCCTTAACCCTTAAAAGCACGTGCTCACTTTGATAGCTGAGTAAAACATCGGTCTTTTCTGCTTTTGCATGTTTTACAATGTTTTGCAAACTCTCTTGTAATGTATCAAAAATAACCCTTTCTTTTGAAAAACTAAGCGCACGTACATGACCTCTTTCATGATATGTAATATCTAGTTCATATTCTTGTTTTAAAGATTTTATTTTACTCGCTATCGCCTGCTTAAGTCCTAATTGTTGTGTCGGATATGGTTTTAAAGCATAAATAGAATAGCGAACTTCCCCTAAGCTTCTTCTTAAATCTTTTATACTTTTCTCTACTACTTGCTGCATATCTATTGGTTTATCACGGAATTTTTTCTGCGCGGATTCTAGTTGAAATATCACCCCGGCTAATGTTTGCGCAATACCATCGTGAATTTCTCTTGCGATTCTATTTCTTTCTTCTAAAATCATTCTTTTTTCCTGCTCAGAAATCAATATCCTTGTTTTAACTACGTTAGCTAATTGGTTAGAAAATGTAGCTAACGACTGTACATCCTCCGGAAAAAAACCTGCAGTTCTACTTTTCCCTGCAACAAACATTCCGACTAGTTCACCATTTACAATAAGAGGAAAATACACAAGTGAGCGTATGACACTATCAAATATTTCATCTTCAGGAGCCGTACCAATTTTCCAATCATTAAATACTAGATTTTTAGAGAGTTCCTCAAACGCCTTATTTTTTTCTGAATGATCAGAAATATCGAAGCGGACTTTCCCATCTTTTAATAGAATATTCCAGTTCCCATCATCTTTTGTCCATATTACATATGCTTGTATGCCGAAAAAACCTTTAAGTGCTTGTTTAATATGCTTTAAGTTTCCTCCGGTTAGTCCTCGACTAATTTCGGTCGTAATAAGAAATAATTCATATAATCGTTCCTTCTCCATCCTTATCCGTACAGAAAAAGAACTAATAATTGAAGCTGCTACAAGTGGAAAAAAGAAAAACAGTACTGTAACCTCGTTTACTTCCACACTATATGTACTAATTAATACATGCATCAGTGCTGCATAAGAGAAACCAAAAGTTTCGCAAAGAAATACAGTTACAGTTTTTTTATACCACTGATAGATTGAATATGGTTGTGGAAGGAGTATCATTAACAAATCGTAAAAGCGGTTGTTGAAAAAACAAAAAAACACGCAAAATAATAACAAAGATATTAAATTTTCATATAGAACTGACATATCTATCTTGTTAATTAATAAGGACATACATTTATTTGAAAACCATTGGGCCAAGATTAAACTAAGCGCATGCTGAGTACTATTAAATAACATTCTTTGTATCGGCGAACGACGATGCAGGTGAATAATTAGTGTTACGAGTACAATAGCAATAATAGTTATATGGATTCCAAACTGCCAACTCATAGCGTAAATTATCGGAAAGGTAAGCGAGCTAGTTCCTCTCCAAAATCGTACAGGAAAATACTCTGCAATCCCCATAAATATTAATAACAATATTAATATCGTTGGATAAGAAGGGATTTTAATTTCAAGTAAAGATATAGTTATAGTAATCAAACCAAGAAAAGAAATAAAATAAAGATAAGAACTAGCAATCTTTTCTCTCATAAAGATAGAATTTACATCCTTCAAAACAACCCCTTCTTTCTTTATAAAAATTCATTTTCTCTATTATCCAATAAAAAACCGGCACTGGCAAAATGGAAGAACTTCCACTAGCCAATCACCGGCTGTGTACTGTACCTAAAAAGGCAAGACACAATACTAGTATTATAAATCGCTTTTCTTAAATTTCATATTCATCGAATGATGTAATTATACATACCGCTAGGTTTACCCACTTATAGTACAAAAGATATATATTAATATCGCAAATACATACTTTCTTCCCATCACCCTACCTTTTCCAAATAAACCAAGCATAAATTTCTTACAAAAAGCAAAAATTAACAGGAGCGAATTTATTCTAATAGAGGTGGAAATTATGACTGAACAGGAAAATTCACAACAAAATAATAGCAAAAAGCATATGTTTCCATCACTTCCGGAAAATATTAATTACATTGAAAATAAGCTCTGTCACTCAGATGATATAAAAAAATTAGATGTCCCTTTTCAAAACGGAAAAGGAACGATCATATATATTGAATCTTTAGCAGATCCAAATTTAATTCATCAATTAGCTCTTGAGCCATTATTAACGCGGTCTGATTTGTCTTTAGATAAAGCTTTTTCCACATTAAATATGAAAAAAGAAACGAATTTAAATTATGGTGTGCAGCTTCTATTACAAGGTAAATCATTATATTTTCATGAACAGGTCGACAGTTTTTGTATTTTCGAAACGGCCTTATCTTTAAAGAGAGATATAACAGAACCTGATAATGAAGGCATTGTGCGCGGTCCACATACTGGTTTTGTAGAAGATTTAGCAACCAATTTAGCTTCGATTCGTAAGCTCATAAAAAGTCCAAATGTCGTCGTCAAATATTTCACACTTGGTGAAGAAATGCACACGAGAGTGGCAATTGCTTATATGCAAAATATAGCGAATGACGATTTAGTTGCAGAAGTGAAAAGAAGATTAGAAACAATTAAAACGGACGCACTTATGCCTCCAGGATACATACAAGAATTTATAGAGGATACGTCTTTCTCACCCTTCCCGCAGCAATTAAATACAGAGCGTCCAGATAGAGTCGCAGCAAATTTAATGGAAGGACGAGTTGCTATTTTATCTGACGGAGATCCAACAGTGCTCATCGTACCTGTTACGTTATTCGCTTTTTATCAATCACCAGATGATTATAATAACCGCTGGATTGTCGGTTCTTTCATCCGAATGATTCGCTTAGTAAGTTTTTTAATTGCCTTTCTCTTGCCAGCTTTTTATATTGCAACTGTCGCTTTTCATCCCGATGTGTTGCCGCTCGAACTTGTGTATACAATTAAAGCTTCATTAGAGAAAGTACCGCTTCCTCCTATTTTTGAAGCTCTCTTAATGGAATTAATCTTTGAATTGTTACGAGAAGCTGGTATTCGCTTGCCGAGCCGCGTTGGACAAACAATCGGTATTGTAGGTGGTTTAGTAATTGGTGATGCAATTGTAAAAGCTGGACTCGTTTCTTACACAATGATTATCGTTGTAGCTTTAACTGCAATTTCATCTTTTCTCGTTCCATCAAACGATATGAGTTCAGCAGTTCGAATTCTTCGTTTTCCATTAATGCTCCTTGCTGCCATATTCGGATATATTGGAATATCATTCGGTCTAATTATAACTTTCGTTCACTTGTGTCAGCTTCATTCTTTTCATACACCATATCTTTCTCCTGTTGCCCCGATGCGGATTAAAGATATGAAAGATTCTTTCGTAAGACTACCAATTTGGTCATTTTGGGAACGACCACATGATCCAAAACCGAAAAAAATGCAACGACAACATGTAACGAGAGAGGATGAGGACGGTGACAAACACGCAAAGTAAAATCTCGCTAGTTCAATTTACCTTTTTCGTTATTCAATGCCAAATCGGAGTTGGTATACTTTCTCTCCCTAACCGTCTTCACCCAATTGCTAAAGGTGGTGGATGGATTTCTGCACTCATCGCTGGACTTGCAATTCAACTTATCATTTTACTTATGTGGCTTTTCTTAAAACGATTTCCTGATGCAGATATGTATGAAAGTGTTTGTATGCTATTTGGTAATAAGTTTGGAAAACTATTAGGTTTTGCTTATGTTTTTTATTTTACCCTTATCGGTATGACGGTTATGTTGAATGTTTGTAATGTCGTTAAAGTTTGGATATTACAAGCAACTCCGTGGTATGCCATTCTTATGTTATTTACAATAGCTTGTTGTTATGTAGCTTATAATACGTTTAAAGTCATCGTACGATTTTATGTCATGGCCTCTATTCTCATTTTACCTATGGCGCTTTTAATTGGACTTGGGCTCTCACGGGCTGATTTTTCTTATATTTTTCCCATTACAGAGGCTGGATGGTGGAATATTATTCAAGCATCGAAAGAAACAATTACAGCTATGTATGGTTTTGAAATTATTCTTATCGCTTTCCCAAAAGTAAATGGGACTGCTGTGGCAAAACTGAAGGCCATTTCTATCGCTAATGGATTTGTAACTCTTTTTTATACTTTTACTGTTTGGATTTGCTTTATCGTATTTAGTCCAAAACAAATTGAACTTATCCCAGAACCAGTTGCTTACTTATTACGCTCCTTACATATCGGGATTATAGACCGAACTGATTTACTATTCATACCAATTTGGATGATAACTGTTGTAGCTTCTATCGCTAGTTATTACTGTGCCGCTTCTATCGGAATTGGACATATATTCAATCTTTCTAATCATAAAAAGGCTGTTCCAATCGTTGGTATTATTGCTTTTAGTGTAGCCTTATTTATAGATACACCTGAAGAATTAAAAGTAATTGCAACTTTCACTGATAAGTTCACCTATATTTTCATCGTTGTCCTCCCTCTTTTATTTCTACTCTATTCAGTAATAAGAAAGAAGAAAGGAGAACAGTATGTTCAAAAAAAGATTTAAATTACTTTTTATATTATGTACTAGTTCCCTCCTTTCTGGCTGTTGGGATCAAGAACCATTAAGGGAAGCAAGGTTAGCTTATAGTATTGGATCTGATATTACGGAAGAGAATAAACTCCAGCAAACAATCGAGCTCGTAAAAAGTTCGAGCGGAGAGCAATCTTCATTCGAAAATGAAATACATTCAGCAACCGGGCATAACATAAGGGATACAAGCGATGCCCTAAAAAAAAATGTGACTGGGAATATTCGCTATTTCAAATATGGTGTTCAATTACTAGGAACCAAAATTCTAAAAAAAGGTATACTACCCTATTTAGATGTCAGCTTTCGTGACCCAACAAACCCAACTGCTTTAGTAAAACTTATTGCAGTAGATGGTGAAACGTCCGAGATACTCGAAAAAAAGAAAGTAGGAAATTTACTAATTGGAGATTTTCTAAAGAAAAAAGTGAAAAGCTTAGAAGATATGAGTGTATTTCCAAAAGAAACTTTAGAAACAGCTGCTACAAAAATGTTAGATCCCGGTAAAGATTTCACCCTCCCGTCTATAAAAATAAAAGGAAAAGAAGTAATTACAAACGGGTTAGCTTTATTTAATAATGATAAATTAACTGGGCATTTACCTTTAAAACACTCTGTTTTATTCGTGTTATTAACCGGAAAAATGGGAACAAGTGCCCGTATAACCCAAAAACTTACTAGCGATGAATCAGAGAAGACATCTGATTATTTAACAATGGAAATTAGCAATCGAAAGTTAAAACGAGACTTAAAAATAACAACGGATAAAAAAGGAAATGTTTATGCTCACATTAAGCTTCAATTAAAAGTTATAGCGCTTGAAGCTCCGAGAGATAATCTTTACAAAATGGATGAAAGAGCCAAACTAAACAAAGAATTGTCTAAACAGCTTACGAAAGAAGCTAAAAAGATAACGAAAAAGTTACAAAAAGCAAATTGTGATGCTTTCGGTATTGGAAGACATCTTATCGCTTATCACCCTGACTTATGGAAGAAAAAAAATTGGAATAAAGATTATGCAAAAGTAAAATTTAAGCCTGAGGTAGAGGTAAGCATTTTGTATAGCGGTGTCTTAAAATAAAAGGTTGTATGCCGCGCGGGCATACAACCTTTTATTTCGTATATCGATAGACAATTGACTCATATGGTCTTAAGTTAAGTTTTGTAATATCCTTGCTGGAATCTTTATAATTCGACAGTAGTATTTCTTGTTTCATTCCATCTAATTGAACATGAGCTGGTACAAAGTACATTATTTCTTCTCCATAGAAGTTATTGATAACAAGTAATACCTCGTCATTTATAGTACGTGTATATGCCCAAACCTTAAGATGATTTTCATCTAAAATAGCATATTCTCCTTCTGTAATTACATCATACGTTTTTCTAAGTTCTATTAACTTTTTATAATGATAAAATACAGACTGTTTATCTTCTAATGCTTTTTCTACATTAATCTCTTTATAATTCTCAGCAACTGAAATCCAAGGTGTACTTGTTGTAAAACCACTGTTCACCTTTTCATTCCACTGCATCGGAGTACGAGAGTTGTCACGAGATTTTTGTTTTAAAATCCCGATAATCTCTTCTTTTGATAATCCTTCTTCTAGCTTTATATCGTGTATATTTAACGATTCCACATCGCGATATTGCTCGATGGACTCGAATTTAGGATTCGTCATACCGATTTCTTCGCCTTGATAAATGTAAGGTGTTCCTTGCAACATATGCATAGCTGTCGCTAACATTTTCGCAGATTCATTTCGGTACTTTCTATCATCACCGAAGCGTGACACAATACGAGGCTGGTCATGATTACACCAGAACAACGCATTCCATCCTCCGCCCTTTTGCATTTCAATTTGCCAATTAGACATAATCTCTTTTAATTTAATGAAATCAAAATCAGCTTGCGTCCACTTATCTCCATTCGGATAATCTACTTTTAAATGATGGAAACTAAACGTCATACTTAATTCATTACGCTCAGGGTTTGAATATTTAATACAATTATCAATTGTCGTAGATGACATTTCTCCAACTGTAATTACATCTTTCCCTTTAAAAACATTTCGGTTCATCTCTTGTAAATATTCATGAACGCGCGGGCCATCTGTATAATATTTACGCCCATCGCTTGTCGCCGTACTTCCGTCATCATTTAAGAACTGTTGATCTTTTGAAATTAAATTAATAACATCTAATCGGAATCCAGTTACCCCTTTATCAAGCCAAAAACGCATCATATCATATACTTCTTCACGAAGTTTTTTATTTTCCCAATTTAAATCAGCTTGTGTCTCATCAAATAGATGTAAAAAATATTGCTCTGTCTTCTCATCATATTTCCAAGCAGACCCACCAAACTTAGATTGCCAATTATTTTTTTCATCACGCCAAATATAGTAATTACGATATGGACTATTTTTATCTTCCTTTGCTTCCTTAAACCACTTATGCTCCGTAGAACTATGATTTACAACAATGTCGAGCATAATTTCAATGTTACGTGCCTTTGCTTCTTCTAAAAGCTCTTCAAACTCTTCCATCGTTCCGTAAGATGGATCAATACTGTAGTAATCACTTACATCGTATCCATTATCATTTTGTGGTGATTGGTATATCGGTGTTAACCAAATATAATCTACTCCGAGTTCTTTTAAATAATCTAGTTTCTCTGTAACTCCTTTTATATCACCGGTTTCTTTATTGTAATAGCTATTAAAGCTCTTCGGATAAATTTGATAAACTACACTTTTATGCCAATCCTTCATGTTTAACTTCCTCCTACTTCTGTTTTACTCGTTTTGCAAATAACCATGTTAACGTAAATGGGATTACAACCGCGATAATCATTCCTACAATAAACATTGGAATCGATTTCGGAATGATAGAAATAAATGCTGGTAATCCGCCAATTCCAATAGCAGGTGCTAATACACCATTTAACGTAATAAATATAGCTGCAATAGCCGATCCTATAATCGCTGCATAGAACGGGAATTTATTTCGTAAGTTTACACCAAACATAGCTGGCTCTGTAATACCGAAATATGCTGAGATTGCTGATGTAGATGCCATGCTTTTATCATTTTGATTTTTAGAAATCCAGAACATCGCAAGTGCCGCACTACCTTGCGCAATGTTAGAAAGAGCAATCATTGGCCAAATGAATGTACCACCGTGCTGTGCAATTAATTGTAAGTCGATAGCAATAAACATATGATGCATACCTGTAATTACAAGCGGTGCATATAATGCTCCAAACAATATTGCTCCAACTACTGGTACTGTTTCATATACACCTACTAACCCAGCTGTTAATAAATCTCCAATATGACGTGTAACTGGACCAATAATTCCTAATGCTAACACACCTGTTACGACAATCGTTGTAATTGGTACAACTAATAATTGAATTGCATTTGGTACATGTTTCTTTAAGAAGATTTCCACTTTACTTAATACAAATGCTGCTACTAAAACCGGTAGAATTTGACCTTGATACCCTACCTTTTCAATTTGAAATAATCCTAAAATATCGAAGTACTCAATCTTTTGTCCATCTAAACCAGTCGCTGCTTTTCCATAATCCCACGCGTTTAATAATGCTGGATGCACAAGCATTAATCCCATAACAATCCCTAATATCGGACTACCACCAAAACGCTTCGTTGCTGACCAACCGACAAGCGCTGGTAAGAATACGAATGCTGTATTCGCCATCATATTAATTAAATCCCAAAGCCCACTTAAGTTTGGATACACATCTAATAAATTTTTACCTTCAAAAAATAAGTCCTTTGCCCCTAATAGATTGTTAATTCCCATTAGTAAACCAGCTGTTACGATGGCTGGTAATATCGGCATAAATACATCTGAAAATACCTTTACAAACTTTTGAGCTGGATTTAACTTTTGGTTTCCAGAATCTTTTACATCAGCTACTGTCGCTTCCTTCATACCTGCAAGCGTTATCAATTCGGCATAAACTCGATCAACATCTCCTGGACCGATTACAATTTGAAATACTCCAGCGTTATGAAACGCTCCCTTCACTAATGAAACAGACTGTAATTTATCGTTATCTATTTTACTTTCATCTTTTAAAGCGATACGGAGCCTCGTTACACAATGCGCAGCTTGTTCAATATTGTCTTTTCCACCAATATACTGCAACACTTCCTCTGCTATTTGACGATAGTCTTTCCCCATATTCCCGTCCCTCTTTTCTTTTTTTGATACCGTTTACAATTACATATTAACTCGTATATATAAGTTAGTCAACACTCGTATATACGAGTTTGTGATTTTTTTATAAAAAAAGAGATGAAACGTTATTTCGTTCCATCTCCTTATTTTCTCCGCGCCACATCCGAAAAATGAAAAATATCTAAACGATGGCGTGATTCTGTATATTCGAACTGACTTCCATCATAAAAATGCGTAAAGTTTTTCACAACGACAACATAGTCTGTTCCATTTAAATCTAAATACTCTCTATCGTCCTCTGTACATGGCTGCACTTCAATTACCCTCTGTGAGTAACTAATATGAAGACCTAATTCTTTCTCAATGTATTTATAAATGGATTCCGCTGCAATTTCACTCGTTAATCCAGGAATATATTCCGATACAAAATGATTAATATCCAAAATTACTTTTTCTCCATCAATATTTCGTACTCGTTTAATATGATCTATTTCTGTTTTCTCTTTCACATTTAATAGCTTTGCAACTTCTTTTGTCGCTTTTACTTTCTCCATTTCCACGACTTCTGTAATACAATGGCGTCCTAAACGTTCATTTTCTTCTTGGAAACTTACAATACCACCAAAGTTGAATTCAATGTTTTTTCGCTTTAAAACAAAAACACCTTTTCCATGTATTTTTTGAACATATCCACGCTCTTGTAATAAATCTACCGCTTTTCTTACCGTACCGCGGCTTGCTTCATACTGCTTCATTAATTCAGTTTCGGATGGGATTTTGCATCCCTCTTTTAATCGCTTATTATCAATAGACTTACTGATTTCTGTATAAATTTGTTCATACTTACTCATCATCTACAATAGCCCCTTGTCACCTTCTAATTCTATATGTATTATACCATGCTACACTCTTCTGCCAATCTCTCACTTATTTTCCAGTATAGGAAAAATACAGGTAAATATTTAATCTCTAAAACGTATTTTTATAAAAATTTTTATATTTTTCTTTTCATTCAAAAAAACATGTAGTATACTAACTTCAAAATCAGAGGAGAAAGGGAGCAAAGAACTATGCTTACTTATACAACAATTGTAGTTACATTTGCACAAAAACATCATCATCATACGTAACCCTTGAAACCTAGCGGAAAAATTACGCGTAGGTACAAGGGTTATTCCCGTTGTACCTACGTTAGGCGAAGAGCCATGTAGGTATTTTTTATCTACATGGCTCTTTTTTTATTGCCAAAAAGCTAGTAAAAAATGATGTTTAAGCAAAACTTACTACAAAGGAGTTAACAAAAATGGAAACGAAAAAATGGGGATTATGGATTTTAACAGCTTTTGTAATCGGAAATATGGTTGGCGGTGGCGTATTTATGCTCCCAGCAAATTTAGCACACGTATCAGGTCCAATGGGTTCTACACTCGCATGGAGTATTACAGGCCTTGGCGTATTTATGATTGCACTCGTATTTGGAAATTTAGCAATCCGAAAACCAGAATTAAAAGCTGGACCACAAAGTTATGCTCAAGCGATGTTCCCTTCAAAAAAAGCGGGTAAAGTTGCAGGATATAGTATGGCATGGGGCTATTGGGCTGCGAACTGGGCTGCAACCGCATCTGTTATTATTTCCTTTGCTGGATATTTATCAACATTCTTTCCAGTGTTACAAAGTAAGCAAATTCTTTTTTCAACGAACGGATTTTCACTAGAACTCGGAAAAGGACTAACTTTCCTCGTATGTAGCCTTATGTTATGGGGAATTCAATATATTCTTTCTCAAAATATTGACCGAGCTGGAAATATGAATCTTCTTGCTACCATTGCAAAAATTATTGGATTTACAATGTTTATTGTAATCACATTATTCATTTTCAATGCCTCTAATTTCGGAGACGGTCAAACATTTATGAATGAAGCAGGACAATCAATTTCGTTAGGTGGACAAATCAATTCAGCTGCTATCGCAACACTTTGGGCATTTATCGGTATTGAATCTGCTGTAATGCTTTCTAACCGTGCAAAATCTCAGCGCGATGTAAAAAAAGCTACCATTTTCGGGTTGATTATCGCTCTTCTTATTTACATGTCAATTACTTTACTTACAATGGGAGCTCTCTCGCAAGATGCTTTAAAAGAATCTCAAAAACCATTAGTAGACGCATTAAATTTAGCAATTGGCAATAAAGGTGCCTATATCATGGCTTTACTTGCACTTGTATCTTTATTTGGATCTACAGTTGGCTGGATCGTTGTTAGTTCAGAAGTACCTTACCAGGCAGCCAAGAATGGACTTTTCCCTAAGTTTTTCGCGAAAACAAATAAAAAAGGTAGTCCTTCCAAATCATTATTTATTACAAATGTGATGACGCAAATTTTCTTATTCTCAACGATTTCTGGTACCGTATCCGAAGCTTATAATTTCGCTATCGTTGTAGCAACATTAGCTTATTTAATTCCATACCTTGTTTCTACGCTGTACCAATTCAAATTGGTTATTACAGGAGAAACGTATGATATAATGCCTGGCTCTCGAATAAAGGATGGGATCATTACCACATTAGCATTTGTATACTCTATTTGGGTTATCAAAACCGGAACTGCTGATTTAAAAACGTTCTTCTTAGGAATTGGATTGTTCGTATTAGGTCTTATTCTTTATCCAGTACTAATGAAAAACTCACAAAAAACGAATTAAAAAAAGAGAAGCTACCAGCTTCTCTTTTTTTATTAAAAATCTGTAATTAACTTTTCTTTTAACTCTCCTACAGATAAAGGTTTTGCATAATAAAATCCTTGGACGTAATCACAGCCCATAGATTGTAATAAACTTTCTTGCTCTACTGTTTCTACTCCTTCAGCAACTACTGCTAAATTTAAGCTATGGGCAATTTCAATAACAGATTTTACAATCGTTCGCTCTGGCTGTGCGTGATCATAATGAAATTCACGAATAAAGTTACGATCAATTTTCACTATATCCAGTGGCAGTTGCTTTAAATAATATAAGGAAGAATAACCCGTTCCAAAGTCATCTAAAGCAATTAAAATACCCATATTTCTTAATTCTTGTAATGTAGCAATAATATAATCAAAATGGCGAACAGCGATACTTTCCGTTACTTCCAAAATTAAACGATTCGGTGGAAAGCCAGTTCTCCTTAAAATGCTACGTACAGATATAATAAAACGCTTTTGCATTAATTGTTGTATGGATAAATTAACAGATAACTTTAGTCCTTCTTCGTAATCTGGCAATGTTTTAAACAAGCGACATGACTTTTCTAATACCCAGTCTCCTAATTTTATAATAAGTCCAGATTCTTCAGCTACTGGAATAAATTCGCCTGGCGAAATAGGCCCTTCTTCTGTCGAACAACGTGCTAAAGCCTCAATACCAGTATATTTCTTCGTTTTCAAATCAATAATAGGCTGCAGTACCACATCTAATTCTTCATCACGGATTGCCTTTTGCAAAGCGAATTCAATTTTCATTCTACGATTTATTTTCGCACGTAACTCATCTGTAAAGAAACACGCGGCATTTCTGCCTTGTTCTTTCGCACTATACATGGCTAAATCCGAATTTTTTAATAGAGTTTCTACATCTTGTCCGTCTTGCGGATATGCGCACAGTCCTAGACTAGCTGAAATGTATACTTCATGACCTTCAAGCATAAATGGGGCCTGAAAACATGACAACACAGATGTCGCTAACTGCCTCATTTCATCTTGTTTATGATTTTTTGTTAACAGCACAAATTCGTCGCCACCCAGCCTAGCCAGAACGTCTTTCTCTCCTAGCACATAATGCAACCGTGAAGCAACTTCGCTTAAAAGTAAATCCCCTATCATATGACCTAGCGTATCGTTTACTAATTTAAAACGATCCAAATCAAAGTAAATCATACCAAATTCTTTTTTTCCTGCAATCATCTCGTTTACAGTCGTTATTAGCTGCAATCGGTTCGGTAAACTCGTTAAAGCATCATGATACGCAAGCTCCCTATAACGACTTTCACTTAACCGCAACCTCTGTTCCGCTTCTTTCCTACTACTAATATCATTTCGGATCGCGATAAATTGATACGGCTCTCCTTTTTCATTTAAAAACGGAACAATTGTTGTTTTAACCCAATAATACGTCCCATCTTTTGCTTGATTTCGAATCTCACCTCTCCATACTTTTCCGTTCAAAATGCGCTTCCATAGAATTTGAAAAAATGTTTTCGGATGATACCCTGAATTTAAAATACGATGATCTTTCCCTATTAACTCTTCTCGTGTATATTTGGAGATTTCACAAAACTTATCATTTACATATGTAATAAGACCATTTCGGTCTGTAATCGCAACAATTGAAGACTCATCTAATGCTAACTTTAAATCTCGCAATGAAGAGTCATATAATGCATGACCTCTTTGTTCTAGCATGCGCATCTCTCCTTGCTTCCTATCTGACTAAAACACAACTTGTTTCTCTTCATAGAAATAGAGATATTTCATTTCTTAATAATAGCTATTTGCATTCATCACATTTTGAAATATGCCGATTAAAATAACATAATATTATTTGTAATAAAAAGCAATATAATACCGTTTCAATTATAAATAGTAGTTTCTTATCACTATACTTAGCTTACTTTATTATAATTCATTCTCTTACATTCCTTTATAGCTAGCTCTATACAATGCCTATTCCCTATTAATCCCGCTCATATCTAACCTCTTTACTTTACTAGCGAAATAGAATTTCGAGCACACTATACAACTATTCACGGATAATAATATAAAAGTTAAAATTAGTATATATGTTTTTGAATTACAATAACAAAATATTAACATATTTTCACCTTTATTTTGGAAATATTTTATAAATACTTTATTAAACTAAAAAAAGAGGAAAGCCTCTTTTTTAGTTTAATACGGATATGGTATTTGCTGATACCCCGGATATGGAGTTGAATATGGTGCTGGGTATGGCGCTGGATAAGTTACTGGGTACGGTGCTGGATAGTAGCCTCCACTTGCTGCACCCGTTAATGCGCCAGCTGTAAGTCCACCTAACACGCCTCCAGCAAAACTTCCTGGGAAAAATCCGCCGCCCCATGAGCCGCCCCCCC
>NZ_QKQR01000037.1:0-2500 GCF_008042305.1 Bacillus sp. AY18-3
GCTTCATATTATATGGTTAAGTCCTCGATCTATTAGTATTCGTCAGCTCCACATGTCACCATGCTTCCACCTCGAACCTATCAACCTGATCATCTTTCAGGGATCTTACTAGCTTACGCTATGGGAAATCTCATCTTGAGGGGGGCTTCATGCTTAGATGCTTTCAGCACTTATCCCTTCCGCACATAGCTACCCAGCTATGCCCTTGGCAGAACAACTGGTACACCAGCGGTGCGTCCATCCCGGTCCTCTCGTACTAAGGACAGCTCCTCTCAAATTTCCTACGCCCACGACGGATAGGGACCGAACTGTCTCACGACGTTCTGAACCCAGCTCGCGTACCGCTTTAATGGGCGAACAGCCCAACCCTTGGGACCGACTACAGCCCCAGGATGCGATGAGCCGACATCGAGGTGCCAAACCTCCCCGTCGATGTGGACTCTTGGGGGAGATAAGCCTGTTATCCCCGGGGTAGCTTTTATCCGTTGAGCGATGGCCCTTCCATGCGGAACCACCGGATCACTAAGCCCGACTTTCGTCCCTGCTCGACTTGTAGGTCTCGCAGTCAAGCTCCCTTATGCCTTTGCACTCTACGAATGATTTCCAACCATTCTGAGGGAACCTTTGGGCGCCTCCGTTACACTTTAGGAGGCGACCGCCCCAGTCAAACTGCCCACCTGACACTGTCTCCCGGGTCGATAAGACCCGTAGGTTAGAATTTCAATACAGTCAGGGCGGTATCCCACCAGCGCCTCCACCGAAGCTAGCGCTCCGGTTTCAATGGCTCCCGCCTATCCTGTACAAACTGTACCAAAATTCAATATCAGGCTACAGTAAAGCTCCACGGGGTCTTTCCGTCCTGTCGCGGGTAACCTGCATCTTCACAGGTACTATAATTTCACCGAGTCTCTGGTTGAGACAGTGCCCAAATCGTTACACCTTTCGTGCGGGTCGGAACTTACCCGACAAGGAATTTCGCTACCTTAGGACCGTTATAGTTACGGCCGCCGTTTACTGGGGCTTCAGTTCAGAGCTTCGCTTACGCTAACCCCTCTCCTTAACCTTCCAGCACCGGGCAGGTGTCAGCCCCTATACTTCGCCTTACGGCTTCGCAGAGACCTGTGTTTTTGCTAAACAGTCGCTTGGGCCTATTCACTGCGGCTTTCCGTTAAGAAAGCACCCCTTCTCCCGAAGTTACGGGGTCATTTTGCCGAGTTCCTTAACCAGAGTTCTCTCGCACACCTTAGGATTCTCTCCTCGCCTACCTGTGTCGGTTTGCGGTACAGGCACCTTTTATCTCGCTAGAAGCTTTTCTTGGCAGCGGGGAATCAAAGACTTCGCTCCATAAGGAGCTTCCCCATCACAGCTCAGCCTTCACGATAAGCGGATTTGCCTACTTATCAGCCTAACTGCTTGGACGTGCACAACCAATCGCACGCTTCTTCTATCCTTCTGCGTCCCTCCATTGCTCAAACGATAAAGAGGTGGTACAGGAATATCAACCTGTTGTCCATCGCCTACGCCTGTCGGCCTCGGCTTAGGTCCTGACTAACCCTGAGCGGACGAGCCTTCCTCAGGAAACCTTAGGCATTCGGTGGACGGGATTCTCACCCGTCTTTCGCTACTCATACCGGCATTCTCACTTCTAAGCGCTCCACCAGTCCTTCCGGTCTGACTTCACTGCACTTAGAACGCTCCCCTACCACTGATACCATTGGTATCAATTCGCAGCTTCGGTGGTGTATTTAGCCCCGGTACATTTTCGGCGCAGAGTCACTCGACTAGTGAGCTATTACGCACTCTTTAAATGGTGGCTGCTTCTAAGCCAACATCCTAGTTGTCTAAGCAACTCCACATCCTTTTCCACTTAATACACACTTTGGGACCTTAGCTGGCGATCTGGGCTGTTTCCCTCTTGACTACGGATCTTATCACTCGCAGTCTGACTCCTAAGGATAAGTCATTGGCATTCGGAGTTTGACTGAATTCGGTAATCCGATGAGGACCCCTAGTTCAATCAGTGCTCTACCTCCAAGACTCTTACACTTAAGGCTAGCCCTAAAGCTATTTCGGGGAGAACCAGCTATCTCCAGGTTCGATTGGAATTTCTCCGCTACCCACACCTCATCCCCGCACTTTTCAACGTGCGTGGGTTCGGGCCTCCATTCAGTGTTACCTGAACTTCACCCTGGACATGGGTAGATCACCTGGTTTCGGGTCTACGACCACGTACTAAACGCCCTATTCAGACTCGCTTTCGCTGCGGCTCCGCCTCTTCAGCTTAACCTCGCACGGGATCGTAACTCGCCGGTTCATTCTACAAAAGGCACGCCATCACCCATTAACGGGCTCTGACTATTTGTAGGCACACGGTTTCAGGATCTCTTTCACTCCCCTTCCGGGGTGCTTTTCACCTTTCCCTCACGGTACTGGTTCACTATCGATCACTAGGGAGTATTTAGCCTTGGGAGATGGTCCTCCCAGATTCCGACGGAATTTC
>NZ_QKQR01000038.1:0-161845 GCF_008042305.1 Bacillus sp. AY18-3
CTTATATAACACCCCTCTTTTTGTTTTTAAGAACAGTATAGTAGTAAATAAAATTATATCGAACTCAATTTTAAATATATAAATGTTTCGACAAAATATATTGATAGAAGTTGATGACAATAGCAACTTTTATAATGAAATGAAGCAATTTCAAAATGGTTTTAGGATGATCACATTTTTGTATGTTCACAAAGTTGTCAGAAAATAAATGAAATTTTCATATGAAGTTCAAATGGAATTCACAACAATCAATTATTATAAGGGCACACAGATAATTCCTTATCTTTTATATAAACCATCCCCCAAGGAGGACAATGAAAATGAGAAAAAAAGTGAGAAAATCTTTTAAACAATTATTAATTGAAAATAAACAATCACTATTAAATAATAAAGAAAATATGAAAGAAATTGAAGAGAGAATTGAGAAACGACATGTAGCATATAGTGGTGCCAATAATTAAATAAAATAAAAAAGATAGCCTTTAAAGGCTATCTTTTTTATTTTATATTGAAAAAACTCTATTCCTCTCTTTAATTTTGTAACTATGCAAGATGTTTTTATAGTGTTTTTCTGTCAATATTATTCATTTTTCGAGGTTGTAATTGGTATATATCAATTTTGAAGATTCACTATTCATAATATTACAAAAAATGTTACAATACATTCAAAATTACGCTATAAAATCATTTTAATATGAAAAATTGGAATGAAAAGAAAGGAGAGGAATATGAATAATGGTGTCGCTTTGAAATGATTATTATCATTTCAGTAGGAGTTGATGTAAAACGATGGATAGGTATGAAGAACTGGATTCTATACGAGGAATTTCTTCATTGATAGTAATGATTGGCCATCATTTAATGATTTTTTCAGTATTTCAAAATTACAGTTATGAAGATAATAAACCATTTGTTATTTATCTATTAAAAGAAACACCTGCTCGTCTAATTTTTAGTAGTGGTAACGAATCTGTTATTATCTTTTTTGTTTTGAGTGGATTTGTTTTGTATAAATCCATTCAAAAAAACTACGATAGCTATGGATCATTCCTTTTAAAGCGTATATGTAGAATCTATATTCCATATATCGTAGCAATAATTATAGCTATTTTATGCCAGACTACAATGAGTAAATATGGTATTTCTAATTTAAGTGAATGGTTTAATCGCTCATGGACGATTGAAAGTTCTTTAAGCTTAATAGCGCAACATATTTTATTAATTGGGAAATATAATACAGATGCATATAACGGCGTAATTTGGTCACTTGTTCATGAAATGCGAATATCGATAATTTTTCCGTTAGTTTTGATGGTTTGTTTACGAAAAACGTTGAGGTATTCATTATTGTCATTGTTTAGTTTTAGTATATGTTCTGTCGTGATTTTATTTTTATTTCACTCAAGTTTAACATTAACTAGTTATGCATTAACTCTGCATTACACAGTGCTGTTTTTACTAGGAGCACTAGTTGCGAAATATAAAAATAATTTAATAGTTTTTTATAGTAATCGTACTAAAAATGAGAAAATTGCATGGTTTTTATTTGCGGTTTTACTTTATATGTATGAAGGGCTTGTTGGAGAAATTAATTTGCTTAATAATTTTATATTTCGAGACTACGTAGTAGCGATAAGTGCATGTTTATTTGTCATATTAAGCTTGTCAGTATCAACTTTGTCATCCTTGCTACGTAATAAATACTTGTTATATTTGGGGAAGATTTCTTACAGTCTTTATTTATACCACATCATATCTTTATTTTCCCTAGTGTATATGCTTCATGAAATATTTCCGTTACCTATTGTTTTAATGTTATCGCTCATTCTTTCGTTTATACTAGCAATAATTTCTTATTTGTTTGTAGAAAAATTTGCATTCAGGATCGGAAAGTATATAACAAAGCAATCGAATTTAGAAAAGGAAAGACTATCTGCAGAAAGTGAGTTGCAGGATGTCATTCAAACAAAGGCGGTGAAATAATTGAAGCAAGAAATTAGTATGAAGGATTTTCAGCAGCTATTGAAAAGAAGAGTAGTAACAATTATTTTGACGATGTGTTGTGTAACAGGTTCTTTAATTCTTATTTCTATGTATATATTAAAGCCTTCGTATCAATATTCAACGCAAATTCTCGTTGGGAATTTAGATGGGTTTAATAAGGAAAATGCAGTGAATAAAACACAGGAAAATAAGCAACTTGTAACGTCGTATGTTGATATATTAAAAAGTCCACTCATTATTTCAACGGTTAAAAAAAATTTGAAATTAGAGCAATCAACTTATGAATTAGCACAAAAAATTTCAGTGGTGAATATGGACAACTCACAAATCGTTACTGTCACAGTAAAAGATTCGGATCCTACAATCGTCAAAGAAATTGTAAAGTCATTGGCAGAACAATCTCAAAAAAGCTTTCAACAGTATACGAATGTACAGGGGATAAAAATATTAACTGACCCTGAGTTACAGGAAAAAGCTGAAAAGTTGTTTCCGAAATTTCAACTTATCATTCCTATCTCTTTAATTGTTAGTTTTTTTGTTGGGATAGGTTTAGCTGTATTTCGAGATTATTTTGATGAGCGTATATACGTGGAACAAGATTTAGAGAAAATAACAACAGTATCTGTTATTGGTCACATAAATATGAAACCGAATAGAAAAAAGAAATCTACAGAAGTTGATGCGCAATCATCTATATATCGAGGTGAACATGTCGATGTTTAAGACAAAGAAAAAGCTGCCATTTAATCCGCATGATGCTTTTATGAAAGAGCAGTTTTATACGGTGTATCACGAGTTGAAAAAATCGGGGAAACAAGTGTTCACAGTTACTTCAACGAAGGATAGAGGTGTTATCGCGTCGCTTATAGTAAATCTAGGGGTAGTGTTTGCAGAGATGAAAAAAAAGGTGTTACTTATCGACGTGAATTTTTCTGATCCTAAACTACATCTACTATTACAAAGCAATTATACGAAAACAGTGAACGATATAATAAACGATTCCCCTTGTAGTTATGAATCTTTTTCTAGTAATTTATCTAAATACTTATATTGTATTCCTGCCCAAAAAACAGTACACACCGGAACGCCTTTAGTTGCTACGGATGAATTTGATCATGTAATGGCGAAGTGGAAAGAAGATTTTGATTATATTTTCTTGTATTCCTCTGAAGTATTTGAGCTTCCTGCTACGCACATGATTGCAGGGAAATGCGATGGAGTGGTCTTAGCAGTCAAAAAGCGAAAAGATTCCCTACGTAAGGTGCAAAAAGTGATAGCAAATATAAAGAGGAAAGAATGTGAATTAATAGGTATAGTTTTATATTCTTGAATGTGGGGGTAACGATCTATGATTCGTGAAACAAATCAAGCCAAGTTGTATACGATTCCGGCTCAAGAAAAGACCAGTATTTTGAATCGAAGTATAAAGCGCTTGTTTGATATTATATTTTCACTCATATTGTTACTATTAACGCTACCAATTATGTTGTTCTTTTGTATTATGATTGCTTTCGAAACAGCAGGAGCTCCAATTTATTTTCAAGAACGTTTAGGGATTAATGGAAGGAAATTTAATGTATTTAAATTAAGATCGATGGTAAAAGATGCTGAAATAAATGGACCACAATGGGCAAATGAAAATGATCCAAGAATTACTAAAGTTGGATCGTTTATAAGGAAAACGAGAATTGATGAGTTACCGCAACTTTTAAATATTTTAAAAGGTGATATGTCTTTTGTCGGACCAAGACCAGAGAGAGAGTATTTTTATAAACAATTTGATACGTATATTCCAGAATTCAAGGATCGTTTAATAGTGAAGCCAGGGTTGACAGGATGGGCACAAATAAATGGAGGATATAATCTTGATCCGAAAGAAAAGTTGAAATTGGATATGGAGTATATTGAATTGAAAACGATTAAGATGGATATTCGGATTTTATGTAAAACTGTTTTAATAGTATTGAACGGTAATGGTGCAAGATAAATATATGTAAGTAGGTTGCTTGCAAAGGAGAGCAGGTATGGGGAGATCTATTTTAAATAATATTATCCATCTATTTTATAGCACAATTTTAGCTAATCTTCTTCAGGCTGTGAGTTTAATTGTTTTAGCAAATTTTTTTAATGCACAAAATTATGGGATGTTTAGTGTTGCCATAGCAGTGACGTTTGTTATGTTATTTTTTACAGATTTAGGACTTACGAATACGTTTCTTCGAGAAGGGGCAAAAGATGGAGTAGACTTAGAGACAATTTTATCGTCGTATATAAAAGTAAGGATGATTCTACTTATTTTTATTTCTATAATCGGCTATATTGCTATTCATTATATGTATGCGGATAGAAATTTGATTTATATGATGATAAACGTAATGTTTTTCATGTTAATAGGATTAACTTGGCAAAATATAGGGATTGCCTACTTTCAGCTGACGGAGCGTATGAAGTATATAGCGCTTATTAAAGTTGTATCAGCGGCAGTTGTCATTATCATTACATGTTTTTGTATTTTCGGAGAGTTACCAGTTTATATAACTGCTCGTTTATATGGATTTGGTTATATGATTGGTGGTGTATTCAGCATATATGTAATGAAAAGAAAGACGAGTATGAATATGAAGGTCGTAATTCATAAAGCGTTATTTTGGCAATTGACACCTTTTATTATTAGTGGTTTTTTAATAATGAGTACGCCACAATTAGCACCTATCTTACTTAACTATACATTGCCATTAAGTATGGTAGGTGTTTTCGCAGTGGCGTATCGGATGCCAGCAGCTTTATATCAAGTGCCAGGGGTGATTGCAGGTGCATTTTATCCAGTACTCTTTAAGCATTATAATCAGAATAATTTAGAAGAGCATACGAAATTAAACTTACTTCAAATAAAATCAATGGCGATTGTGGGAATATGTATGACGATAGGTTTATATCATTTAGCGCCATACTTTATTTCTATATTTTTTCAGGAGGAATGGAGAAATGCAGTAGAGCCACTCCAAATATTATCATTTCTCATTGTGCTGCAAAGTTTAAATATTGCTATAGCTGACGGCTTAACAACGAGTGGACGTCAAAATAAAAGAACGGTGGTGCAATGTATAGCATTAGTGATAGGTGGGATTATGCTTTATAGCTTTAGTAGTATTGGTGGAATGATAGGAGCGGCTTACGCTATGGTTTTATTTGAAATTGTGGCTTTAGTTGGGTATATAGCGGTAAGTGTAGTGAAGAAAAAAATTGTATTTCAAATTGTAATACCGTATACAATTTATTTTGGCGTAACTTTTATTGGAGTGCAATATATATTGCACACATATCATTTCATTGCGCTCGTTCTGACTACGTTAATCGTAGTAGTTGGTATATTCCTATATGATTACGAGCTGAAAAAACTTCTTCTTTCGTTTATAAGAAAAACACGCAAAAAGGATTATATTACGAAACAGGGGATATAGCCTATGGAAAATAATATAAAGATATCGATGAAATGGATTATGCTCTTAATATTATTTGTCATGTTAAGTAAATACAACATATATATTGGATTTTCGCTGAAGATATATATGATTTTTTTAGTTATATATTTTTGTTTAACAATTAAAAACTTTCATATTCAAAAGCTATATTTTCATGAAGTTGTATTTTTACTATTTTATTTCATCTATTGTTTGAGTGGAATTCTTTCTATATATTTAAATGCTAGTATTCGTATGATTCTTGGTGTGCTACTTGTTTTAGGGTGTTATTTTATAATGAGAAATTTATTAGGAAATGTTGAAATAGCAACACTCGAATCATCTATCGTCTATGTAGGATTCGTATTTAATTTTGTAAGCCTAATACTTTATATAGTCGGTTTACAGCACTTTGGATTATACGGTGGAGAAGAGAGAGAAATTTTTGCTGGACTATTAGTTGATAGAGGGTATCCAAGGTTAATTGGTTTGCTAGATGATCCTAACATTTTTATTTTTTATAATACAATATTTTTTATGTATTATATGACAAATCTACATAATATGACGAACATTATAGGATTGATTTTATGTGTTACGACAAGTTTATTAACTTTTTCAAGAGGAGGGATATTAGCACTTATGCTTGTCGTTTTTGTATATATATGTACATCTAGTTTTGCAAAAAAAATAAAAATAATGATAAGTTTACTATTATTTGGTGTAGTGATTTTTAGTTTATCAAATAGTGTAATGGGTGGCCAATTGGATGACATATTGAATAAACGAATTTCTGATTTTTCGCACGATAATGGAAGTGGTAGATTTACATTATGGGAAGCTGCTTTTAAATATTATTTATCCAATCCATATATCGGAATTGGTGCGTTTAATTTTTCGAATTATTATGAGTTTCAATTTAATGAAAAGTTATATGTACACAATACATTTTTAGAAATTTTATCTGAATCGGGTACAATTGGTTTTCTTTTATATAGCGCTTTTTTATTCATATTAATGTTCAAGTTAACGCAGTATACTTTGTTTCGTGAAAAACCGTACCTTTTATTGACTATAATTGCATTTTTATTTCAGATGATGTCATTGTCACTTATTATTAACGAAGCGTTCTTTTTATTTTTAGCAATGGTTGTGAAGTACATTTCAATATATGAAGGAAGGGGAAAGGTAGATGGTAAAATGTCTATCAGCACATAATAAGGCGCCTCATGTTTCTGTAATAACACCTTCTTATAATAGTATACGATTTATAGGTGAGACGATTTTATCTGTACAGAATCAATCATATGAAGATTGGGAAATGATTATCGTTGATGACGCTTCAACTGACCAATCTCTTGCAAAAATTAAAGAGATAATAGAAGGAGACTCGCGTATTAGATTATTATCATTAAAAGAAAATGTTGGTGCTGCTAAAGCTCGGAATATAGCGATTGAAGAGGCGAGAGGAAGGTATATTGCCTTTTTAGATAGCGATGATATATGGTTGCCTCATAAATTGAAGACGCAATTGTTATTTATGGAAGAAATGAATGCGGCCTTTTCATATGCATCGTATAGTTTAATCGATGAAAACAGTAATGAACTAAATCGTGAAGTGGATGTACCAAAATTTGTTGACTATCATTGTTTGGCAGGAAATACAATTATCGGTTGTTTAACAGTAATGATTGATCGTGAAAAAATTCCGCATATTGAAATGCCTAGTGTACAGCCGGAAGATACAGCGTTATGGCTGAATTTATTACATGAAGGACATGAAGCGAAAGGGATACAGCAAGTGTTAGCGAAGTATAGAATTGTAGCAAATTCTGTTTCGAGAAATAAAATTAGAGCCGCTTTTCGTTATTGGAAATTATTAAGGGAACAAAAACGACTTAATGCTGTGCAAATCCTTTACTATTTTAGTAAGTATGCTTATCATGCCTATAGAAAAAATAAAATCAATGTAGTTGGGAAGACGCAATTATGAATATATTGTTGATGACAGATAAATTGATAACTGGAGGAGCCGAGAGTTATTTCTGTAAATTGGAAAGCAATTTGCGTGATGAGAAATTTACGGTTTATACAGCTGCAGGTGATGGAGAACTATATGAGTCTCTTACTAGAAAAGAAAATTTCATGTTACTTAGTCGATGGAATCATTTGAGAAATATTCATTACTTACGAAGTGAGATTTGTAAACGAAAGATAGAACTTATTCATGCAAATAGTTTGCGAATGGTATTATATTCCTTTTTAATTCGAAAGTTTATGAAAAAACAGATAAAAGTCGTGTATACGAAACATAATGTAACGATATTAGAAAAGAAAATGCCAACTCTTTTTCGTTATTTTATAAATAAATATGTGAATAATATTATTACAGTAAGTGAGTTTGAAAAAAATAATTTAATTTCAATGCATGTAGCAGAAGAGAAAATAAAGACAATTTATAACGGTGTGGATATTGAAAAGTTTTTATTCCAGCAGAAAAAGACAGAATCTATTTATAAAATAGGGATATTAGCAAGACTATCCAAGGAGAAAAACCATCAATTATTTGTAAAAATTGCAAATGTGTTAAAAAAAAGAGATGACTTTTTGTTTTATATTGCTGGTGATGGACCAGAAAAAGAATCTATTATGAAAGAAATAGAAAAGTATGGATTGCAGCAAAGTGTAAAGATGTTAGGGAATATTTCAGAGCCGCATAGGTTTATAGGAAATATGGATGCCCTACTTTTATTATCTTTTCGTGAAGTGTTTCCAATGGTGGTAATTGAAGCAATGGCTACAGGAACACCGATTGTTTCAATAGATGTTGGCGGAATAAATGAAGCGGTAGTAGATGGAGAATCAGGTATTTTGTTAACTGAATATTGCGAATATATATTCGCAAGTGCGCTTGAGGAACTACAAGGAAATGAGGAAAAGGTGAATGGTATTAGACTGAAAGCACGAGAGAAAGCAGAGAGATATTTCTCATTAACTAAAATGATAGAAGAAACGAAAAGTATATATGAATTAAACAAATGACCGTGCAAGTCGTTTGTTTTTTTTATTAGAGAAACTTTTAAGAGAAAACTCACATATTATATGAAAAAGGTAATATGAGGAGTGAATTTATTTTGTCAGAATATATTTCTTCCCAAGAAGATTGTGCACCAGAAAATAGTGTCCATATTGATTGTTTTGGTGCAGTTCCGAACTCAGGGAATGATAGCTCATTAGCAATTCAACAAGCTATAAATTATTGTGTAGCGAACCGAATTTCGACGGTTAGAATTACAGGGATAAATACGTACAAAATTGTAAAACCGATTGTTATTAAATCAAATGTAAGATTAGAGCTAGATCCTACTGTTACGTTGCAAATTGATGGAGATTTTAATGCGTTTGAACTGCAACAAAATGCGTCTATTACAGGTGGTACAGTTCAAGTTATAAACCCAGTGTTTCAATCTGCTGTCATTTATGTTTCCGGTTCACAACAAATAGAAGTTCCTAATCACTCTCTTATATCAAATATTAATATAATAAATGCAACGTCGTCATATAAAGGTAAGGCTATACACTTTTATTGTCAAAAAGCATGGGATTATATTAGTTTCTTTCAAGTTAACTTTATTCAAATTAAAAACTTTCAAACTGCAATACATTTGAAGACAGAATATATAGATGATATAAATACACCTTGCTGGATTAACGCAAATGTATTTCAATCTATATTTATTGATGGATGTCAGTATGGGATAGAAGTTGATGGAAACAGTGATTTACCAAATGAAAGTTCAGGAAATACGTTTCAGGATATTCAAGTGCAATGTAGACAGCAAACGAAAAAAGTCATTCGTTGTACGGGTGCCTATAATACATTTGATTGTATGATTTGGGATACGTACCGGATGAGTAGTGAACAGACTGTCATTGAATTTTCTTCTAATTCACATCGTAACTACCTTTTTTCAAATTTACTTTCCACAACTATTGTAGATAAAGGGCAATACAATGTTTGTACGTCTACCTATGAAGAATCTCTTCGAATTCAGTTACCGATTACGTTAAATAAACCACATTTAATAGGGAACCAAGATGATATTTTAGTAAACGCTCAGCAAAAGTATACTGTTAAGCAAGTTAGTGGGAAATTACCTTATGGGGGGAATCTTGCAAATTGCTTCAATTTAATAGATGAACAAAGTGTAAACTATATCGATGTTCCAGATAGTAATCCAGTTGTGATTGAGCTAGATTTTACGAAAAATCCAATCAAAATGTTAAATTGTTTTGGAATGTATTTTGGATGGGGAGAGAGCCCAAAGAAAATTAAAATTGAATATGCATTAAGTGCAACTGGAAATTGGGTTGTTGCATCGGATGTTCCATTAAATGTAGGCGATACAATTATATCGAATATGAAGGCGAGTCAACTATATAAAGTAAGAATTACATTGAGTGGTTATTCTCAAGACCATAAACGTTTTCGGATTAATCGTATGTTTGCAAGGTCTTCGATGGAAAATGGGAATGCTTGGTTAGCGACAACTGGTGGAAGAATGTTTGGAGATATTGAAATAGAAGCAAGTAAAGGTATCATTATGAAGACTGCTAGTGGAGCGAAATGGAAAGTAACGATTAATGAGGCTGGTCAGCTTATTACGACTAAAATAACTTGAGATGATGATTGGTTGTAAATGCTTGGACGAGTTATTAGGTATTACGATAAAGGGAATAAAAAAGAGATTGTAATTTGGTTTCAACCAAACTACAATCTCTTTTTGTTTAAATTAACGCCACCAAATCCAAGTCCAAAAGTAATTTCGTATATTTCGAGGAGTAATGCGTATAAAACGTTCGCCGTCAAAGAAACAATTGAAATTTGGAAGTGTTTCATCAGGATTTTTTGGAATAAAAGTGACGATGTTTTCGTTGCTTGTAACGGTTACTGTAATTGGTGGATCGGTAGGCGAGACTTGAAGTTGTAAAGAAATATCCGCCGTGTTTTTGAATTCATTATTAACAGGTGGACTTATCACTTGTACTGTGAATAATACGATAATTGTTTCGTTTGGTTCCAAATTAGTAGCGACTAGGAAACCGATATTCGGATTCGCTAGTGGAGAGCGTTCGCTGTTAATAAAGACAGTACCGTTCATAAATTGTAAACCTGCTGGAATGGTATCTTGTAATGAAACATTTGAAAGTGAAATATCAGAAGTATTCGTAATACGCATCGTATAATCAAAATATTGGTTTAAATAAGCTGAGCTGACGGAAGCATCTTTCACTACTGTTGCAGTTATAAATTGAACTGGTATACGAACGATATTTGAATTGTCAATGAAAGTAATAATTGGATCCTGTGGTGTCAATTGGAAGGCGGCTGTGACGGAAGCAGAATTGATAATTGTGCTGTTTGAAGGGATAGACGTGACGAGAACTTTAAATGCTATCTTTGCTACGGAGCCAGCTGGTAAAGCACCGATATTCATACCAGTGTCTGGACGGACATTTAGAACAGGAGTGCCGTTAATGGTTACGCTGTTTTCTATAAATGTTGTACCAGTTGGAATGATATCTAAAATAGAAGTACTTATCGTAGGAATCGGGGAATGGTTCAATACCTCTAATGTGAATGTAATCATATCACCTATAACGGCAATAGATGTGTCGGCTGTTTTGTTAATACGAACCATAGGATCAACTACTGTTGTTGTAACGACATTTGTTTTCTTTGTAATTGTAATAGGTGGTTCATTCGGGTCAATGGTAACAGTATAGGAAACAGAAGCATCGTTATTAATTGCTGGTTGAAGAGTTGTAGGAGATATTGTTACTTGGAAAGTAATGATAGTAGATTCATTAGGAGTAAGGCTTCCTAATGTAATACCATTTTCAGGATTTTCATTAGGCTGATTGATTCCGTTAATCGTAACGCTGCCTGTAACGAAGGTTGTATCTACTGGTGCGGTGTCTATGGCAATAATATCTTCAATCGTTACATTACCACTATTCGTAATCGTAATTGTATACGTTACAGTTTGACTAGGTAAAGCATTCGTAGTATCAACAGACTTTATGGCAACGACATTATCATTTTGGACAGTTGTTGTGACGGTATTTGTTGTAGTCGTGTTTGTAACAGGTAAATTATTTGGATTGACTATATAGTTAAAAGTAGTAATGGCTTGGTTCGTCAATTCATTTGGTGTTGGGATAGAAGTCACGGTTACTTGGAATGAAGCGACAGCGTTTCCGCCGACAGTTATAGTATCAATTGGTATACCACTTACTGGATTAACTCCCGGAAGGGCTTCTCCGTTTACAATGACGCTATTTTCTATAAATGTAGTACCTTGAGGAATCATATCTTGAATGGTTACATTATTCGCTGCAACATTACCAGTTTGATTGAGTGTAATCGTATACGTTAACGTGTCACCGACTGTTGCAAATGCAAGGTCAACAGCTTTATTACTATTTAAATTTGCGTGATGAATTTCTGTTACGGCAGCTGATGAAATGATAGTTTCGGTAATAGGCGGCTGGTTTGGTATGGTGTATTGGTATTCGATTGTACTCGTGTTAGAGATTGGATTTGTTTGCGGAATCGAAGTAACCCGTACTTGAAATAGAATAGTTGCTGTCGTATTAGGCGGAATGTTATCAATTCGTATCCCGTTAAGTGGATTGTCACTTGGACGGGCGTTTCCATTCACAATAACACTATTATCTATAAAGCTCGTATTCGCCGGAATAATATCTGTAACGATAATGTTTTCAACTTGTATATTCCCATTGTTCGTGATGGAAATTGTGTAAGGGATAATCGTTTGTAGGTCAGCGTATTGGATAGGTGTTGTTTTTGTTGCAATTACATGAGCAGAAATAACTTCAGTGATAGTAATATTACTAGTCGATATTTGTTCTTCGCTATTAATTGTATAACGAGAAGTTGATTGATTTTGAATACGACCACTAGCTGGAAGAGCTACCACAGTAACGGAAAATGTGACTGGGATAGAAACGTTAGGAGCAATCGTTCCTACAAGTATACCAGTACTTGGATTCGCGTTAAGCTGAGGAATATTATTTACTAAAACGCTACCTTCTATAAAGGTTGTTCCGTCAGGTATATTGTCTGTAAATACAACAGTAGTAGCATCTGCATTTCCTATATTCGTTAAAGTTGTTGTATAAGTTAAAATGTCACCAATCGTTACAGAAGTTAAATCAACAGTTTTCAGTGAAACGATATCAGCATCATTAATTTGGACGAAAGTAGTATTGGAAGTAGTAGATTTTTGAATTGGTGCAAAGTCAGGATTGAAAATAAAGTCGTAGACGATGTTTGCAGTATTAGGCGTTGGATTTAAAGCTGGCAAATTCGTAACGGAAACTTGTAACGTTATTGTAGTCGCTTGCCCTGACGCAATATTAGGAATGAAAAAGCCGATATTCGGATCTGCTGCAGGAAGTACAGTGTTGTTAACTGTTACACTTCCCGGAATAAATACTGTTCCATCTTCTATAGTATCTGTAAAAAAGATGGAGTTAGTTGTAGTAGATCCGTTATTTTGAATGAATACTGTATATTCAATGGTGTCATCAATATTAGCTAATACTTTATTAGCAGATTTTGTAGCGATAAGAATCACATCAATAAATTGTATATTTTTAGTATTGGAAGAGGTTGTTTCTGAAATTGGTGGTGCGCTTTGTTCCGGTTTATATTCATAGTGTATAACAGCGATATTATTAATAGTATTTTGTGCAGGTATAGAGACTACATTTACTTGGAACGTAACAATAATCGTATTATTTGGAAGAATAATACCAAGATTGATACCGGTAATTGGATTTTCGTTAGGTCTTGGGATGCCGTCTACAAGGATGCTATTTGGAACGAATGTAGTGCCAGCAGCAATTGCGTCAATTAGGATAGTATTTGTAATAGGTACTGTACCAGCGTTTGTAACTGCGACTGTATATGTGATGATTTGACCGATACGTGTAATAGATCTGTTAGCAGATTTAATTGCACTAACATTTGCTGTCCGCACTTCAGTATTTACTGCATTTGATAATGATCTACGCTGAATAATCGGAGAACTAGGGTCAATTTGGTATTCATACGAAGTGTCTGAAATGTTAATGACTGTGTTGCCCACTGGTATATTTGTAAGTTGTACTTGGAATGAAATAGTGATTGTTTCATCTGGTTGTATCGTGCCAAGAGTTACTCCATTTTGAGGATTTGCACCAGGCTGAATCACATTATTTATTGATAAGCTATCTTCAATGAATATAGTACCTTCTGGAATGTTGTCAATGAACACCGTATTGTTCGCTGGAACAGTTCCTATATTTTGTAGTGTATTTGTGTAGGTAATATTTTGCCCAATGGCTACGAAAGTAACATCCGCCTGTTTAACAGAAATAATATTTGCATTTTGAAGTGATGTTGTAACGATATTAGAATTTGCAGAGCGATTCACTGGTGGAGCTGTAGGAATACTTACATATTGATAATTTACAGATGATTGATTTACAATTTCGGTTGCAGTTGGTGGATTATTTGTTTGTACTTGAAATAGTATTGTTTTGGAACTGTTTGGTGGAATCGTTCCAATTGGAATTCCGTTTTCTGGATTTACACCTGGTTGAAGTACACCGTTAATTGTGACACTGTCGGGAACGAATGTAGTCCCAGCTGGAATAGAATCTGTAAAAATAATATTTATTGCGTCAACGTTGCCGATATTTTTCACTTCAGAAATATAAAGTATAGTTCCGCCAATATCTACAGTTATTGGATTGGACGTTTTTGTAACTGTCAATTGTGCTTGCACGAAATTTGTAATGACAATATTACTTGTAGATGTTTCGGTAATAGGCGGTTGTCCTGGGTCTAGTTGAATTGTATATGTTGTATTAGATTGATTTGTAATCGATTGTTGCGAGAATGAATCGTTAATAAGAATTTGGAACGAAATAAGGTGAGTAGCGTTTGCTACTAGGTTAGGCAAAGTAACACCTGCATTTGGATTTGCACCAAGTATAGCTGTTCCGTTAAGTGTAAAACTATTTTCTACGAATGTAGTCCCTTCTGGAATCGTATCTGAAAATATGAGATTAGTAGCTGGAATATTTCCGGTATTTTCTAGTGTTATCGTATAGGTCAAAATGTCACCGGTTGTTGCTTGTTGTGCATTGACAGCTTTTAAAGAAAGAACATTCGCATCCGAAATTTGTGTGAAAGCTGGATTAGACGTAATTGTTCGAGAGATGATAGGAGCAGTTGGATCGGCGATAAAAGTATAGTCAATACGGGCTATATTAGAAATTGGATTCACGCTTGGAATGGATTGAACGATAACTTGGAATGTGACGGTGACGATTTCTGAAGGTGCAATGGCGTTTAAGGAGATTCCTACGTTTGGATCAGCACCCGGAGCTGAAACGCCATTTATGGTTACGCTATTTGGAATAAATGCAGTTCCTTCTGGGACCAAATCTGTTAAAGTAACTGTATTTGCAGTTGTATTTCCGTTATTTTGAACGACTACCGTGTAAGTGATTGTACCGTCAGTAGATTGTACGAGAGAATCTGTATTTTTAATTACAGATAGCGATGCATCAACGACAGCTATATTTACCGTATTAGATGAAGAGGTTGCTGTAACTGGAGGTTGACTTGGGTCGACAATATAAGTGTAACTTGTAAGTACTTGATTTATAATCGCTCCTTGTGGTGGAATAGAACTTGCAAGAAATTGGAACGTAATAGTAGCAGAATCACCTGGTGCGATAATACCAACTGGAATACCGAGAGTTGGACTTGCATCTGGAAGTGAAATCCCGTTAAGCGTGACACTATTTGGAACAAATAATGCACCTTCAGGAACTCCGTTAATGAGTAATACAGAATTTGCAGGGAAGTTTCCAGTATTCGTTAATGTTGCTGTATACGTAATGATATCTAAGGTAGATACGATTGTACGATTTGCTTCTAAAACAGTTGTAACAGTCGCGTTATTAATTTGTGTGGAAGCACTATTAGAAGTTATTGTGCTTGTAACAGGAGGAGAGGCCGGATCAACAATAAATTCGTATTGAATAGATGCAACGTTTGTAATTGGGTTCGAAGGTGGAGTAGATGTGACTATGACTTGGAAAGTGGCAGTTAAGGAACTACCCGCGTTAACGGTTCCAATATTCACTCCGTTATTTGGATTTGCACCTGGAATGGTACTTCCATTTACAGCAAAACTATTTTCAACAAAGGTCGTTCCTGCTGGAATCGGATCTGAGAAATTTACATTCGTAGCGTTTGTATTGCCACCATTTTGAATTAAAACTGTATAAGTGATCGTGTCGCCGATGTTTGCAAAGGCTGTATTAGTAGTTTTTACGGCTGAAAGTATTGTTGAATTAATAGAAGTAACGAAGACGTTCGTTTCCACATTGCCAGGCTGAGCCTGTAATGCATTTCCTACGTTATATTGGAAGTTTACAAATCCTAAGTTTTGGAGTTCAGGTGTGAACGTTGTTGGGTTGCTTACAATTTGAACTTGGAATAAGATTGTTACAGTTTGATTTGGAGTGATCGTATTTATGCCAACACCATCAATGATAGAAGCAGATGGTAATGGAGTGCCATCAACAATAACTGATCCTGCCACAAATTGTGTCCACGATGGTATCGGGTCTGAGAAAATAACGTTATTAGCCGGAATATTTCCTGTATTCGTAATCGTAGTTGTATACGTAATCGTATCACCAATCGTTGCAAAAGCTTTATCTGCAATTTTAATTGTGTTTAAAATTGCACTTTCGATTTTTGTGGAAACAGTAGTAGAAGTAATATTTTTTGAAACGGGAGGATTAGCTGGATTAACGATATGCTGGAAGCTAATGCTAGCTTGATTGGTAATTGGATTTATAGGTGGAATTTCATTGGCATTAATATGAAATGCTACGATGACAAACTGGTTTGGTGCGATATCTCCAATTGGAACGCCTGTCATTATGTCTGCATTTGGGATGGTAGTTCCGTTTAGTGTAAAACTATTCGGTTCAAAGGAAGTTCCGTCTGGAATTAGGTCGGTAAAAATAACATTCGTCGCACTAACATTGCCGCTATTTGTAATCGTAACTGAGTAGACAATATCTTGCCCAATATCTACTGTTTCCACATTTGAATTTTTTTGTGCAGTAAGGATAGCGCTATTAACTTGTGTTGTCGTTGTATTAGATTGATTGGAAGTCGAAATGAACGGCTGATCTGAATCAACAATATAACGGTAAGTGGTAAGAGCCGAATTAGAAATAGGATTGTTGATTGGGAGGGTTGAAACGATGGCTTGGAATGTGACAATTGATGTATTTCCACCATTAATTGAACCGATATTTACACCAGTAGATAAATCAGCGTTTGGAATGGTTTGCCCATTAACTGTGAAACTGTTTGGAACGAAACTTAAATTGCTATCAAGTATATCGATAACGGTAACATCAGTTGCAGCCACATTCCCAGTATTAGGAAGGTTAAGTGTAAATGTTATTGTATTACCAACATCCGCAAAAGTAAGATCTGCTGTTTTTGTGCTAATAATATTTGCGTTGTTTATTTGAAGAAGTGTCGTGTTGGAAGTAGCTGCACTCGATACTGGCGGATTCCCTGGATCAACAGTAAACTCATACGTCGTTGCTGCTGTATTTGGTGCAGGATTAATAGGTGGGATGCTGTTAACCGTAACTTGAAATACGATACTATATATTTCATTTGGTGGAAGTGTTGCAAGTACTACACCTGTATTTGGATTCGCATTTGGTTGTAAAACGCCATCGACTGTTAATGTGTTAGGAACAAATGTGAGTCCACTTGGTAATGCATCTGTAAATACAATATTAGTGGCATCCGTATTTCCTATATTCGAAATAGACGTAGTATAAAAAGCAGTTTGCCCGATATCTGCAAAGGAGACACTTTCATTTTTCGTCATGGATAATATAGCTTCTTTAATTTGCGTTGAAACGGGATTACTAATTGAAGTTTCTGGATCAGGCGGTGAGACTAATTGATACGATGTTGATGAGAAATTTACAATTTGGTTCTCGGTTGGTAATGACGCCACGTTTACTTGGAATGAAACAGTTACTGTAGACCCAGCTGTTATAGGCCCAATATTTACTCCGTTCGATGGGTCCGCACCACTTTGAGAAACCCCGTTAATAGAAAATGAGTTTGCAATAAATGTAGTTCCGCTCGGCATTGTATCTGAGAAAATAACATTTTGTGCAGATGAGTTTCCATTGTTTGTTAAAGTAACAGTATAGGTGAGTGTGTCTCCAATACGACTAAAGGATTTATCGACTTGTTTTAATGAAAGAATGATAGCTGTGTTAATTGTAGTGAACACTGTGTTTGAAGTAACATTCCTTGAAACAATAGGGGCATTAGGGTCAGTGATAAATGTGTAAGAAGCACTAGCCGAATTGGCAATAGGATTTTGAACAGGAGTAGAAGTAGCGGTAACTTGAAATGCTATTGCTATTGAGCTGTTAGGAGCAATTGATCCAATTGTAATACCTGTATTAGGATTAAGACCAATTTGTGTGATGCCATTTATTGTGACACTATCCAAAACGAACGTTGTACCGTCTGGAATAAGGTCAGTGAACGTAATATTCGTAGCATTTGTATTCCCACTATTCGTTAAAAGTGTCGTATAGGTAATAGTATCACCTAGTGTTACAAGTGTTTGATCAACTGATTTAATCATCGTTATCATAGCATCTAGTACAGGGTTTGTAACGCTGTTCGTTGAAGTAGAAGTAGTAACAGGAGCTGCGCTTGGATCAACGGTATAAGAGTATAAAATTGTATCGTTATCCATAATTGAACTTGAAGGGGGAATAGAAATAACAGTTACTTGGAAAGTAACGGTTACTGTTTCGCCAGGAGCGATATTGGGTATATTGACTCCAAGTGCTGGCCGTGCACCAAGTTGCTGCATACCATTGATTGTGACCGAATTTGGTATAAATGTAGTGTTGGCTGGAATAGCGCTTGTGAAAGTAATATTCGTTGCTGCAGTATTTCCTGTATTTGTAATAGTAGTTGTATACGTAATCGTATCTCCGACAGAAAGAATGGATTTATCAGCACTTTTTGTAGTAGTTAATATAGCACTATTAATAGTTGTCGAAACAGTATTAGATATATTCGTTTGTGATACGGCAGGTTGGCTAGGATCGACCACATGTGAATACTGTACAGAACTAAAATTTGAAATTGGATTTATACTTGGAATGTTTGTTACAAGTACGTTTATCGTAATAGCAATTGTACTGCCAGGATTTATATTTCCAACTTGAATTCCGTTAGCGGGGTTTCCAATTTGCTGAGCACCAGAATCATTTACAAGAGTACCAGATATAAATGTCGCTCCATCAGGCAAAATATCCGTGAAAAGTATATTTTGTGAAGTGACATTTCCAGGGTTGCTTAATGAAATTGTATAGGAAAGTGTATCCCCGATCTTTGCAAAAGTTTTATCTACAGATTTAATTGCCAAAATTTCTCCGGAATTTATTTGTGTTGAAACCGGATTAGATGTTGTACTTCGTGAAACGAGTGGTAAATTAGGCACTGTCATAAATTGATAATTAATAGAAGCTCCGTTTACAACGGGTGAGTTTGGTCCCCCAGGTCCGATTGTAAAAATAGGATTTGGGATGCTAACTACTTGCACACGAAAGGTGACGTTTATAAAATCTCCTGCAATAATATCCCCAATTGGTATCCCGTTCGCCGGATTTACTCCAGGTAATAAAACCCCACCTACTCGAACGCTGTCTTCTATAAATACTGTATTATTTGGAATCGGATCTGTAAAAGTGATATTAGTAGCAGTTGTGTTTCCTATATTCTCCAATAAAACTGTATAAGTTAAAAATGAATTTCCGGGTGCGATGTCAGAAAATAGACGATCGACACTTTTTGTTGCTTGAATAATTGCTTCGTTAATTTGCACTAAAGTTGGATTACTTGTAGCTGTTTCTGTCACTGGCGGCTGGGTAGGATCCACAATGATAGAATATGTCGTACTGGATTGATTCAACGTAGGATTTGTAGCTGGTATTGAGCCAACGATAGCTTGAAAGCTAATTGTTGTTGTTCCTCCAACTGGAATGGGGTCTAAAGAAATCCCGCTATCTGGTCTAAATCCAAGTTGTGGGATGGTATTAATTTGTAAGCTATCAGGAACGAATGAAAGTTCAGGTGGTAATATATCGATAAAAACAGGTGTGTTTGCGGTAGTATTTCCGCTATTAGTGAGAGTAGTTGTATACGTAATTGTATCTCCGACAGCAGCAAATGCACTGCTTGCAGTTTTTGTTGCGATTACGGAGGCTGTATTTACTTGTGTAAAAGTTTTATTGGATTGAACGGTTCGTGAAACAGGCGGTTCATTTATATGAACAATAAAGCTATATTGAAGCGATGATCTGTTAGGAATTGGATTCGGATTTGGGATCGTTGTAATGTTTACTTGAAAGCTGAGTATAACTGATGCATTTGAATTTATGTTACCAATATTGATACCGTTTTGTGGATTAGCATTAGGAATAGTTATTCCATTTACTGTAAAACTATTTGGGATAAACGTCGTACCATCTGGAATTAAATCTGTAAAAATAACATTGTTTGCGGTAGTGTTCCCGGAATTAATAATGGTAGAAGTGAAAGTGAGTGTATCTCCAATAGTAGCGAATGTTGAATTGACAGTTTTATTTATAAATAGAGTAGCATCAATAATTGGAGTAACCGTCGTATTCGTAATTGTACTACCAACAGCAGGTGATTGGTTTGGATTCACGTTATATTCATAATTTACAAGAGCATTATTTGTTAATGTGCCACTAGGTGGTATCGCTAAAATTTGTGCTTGAAAAGTAATGAATATAGTATCTCCGGGAGGAATATCTGCTAAGTGAATACCAAGTGATGGGTCTAATCCTGGCTGTGGAACATTATTAATAGTTACAGAATTCTGGATAAATGAAGCCCCTGCGCCAAGTCCATTCGTTAAAACAGTTGCACTAGCGGGAATATTTCCTGTGTTCGTAACTGCAATCGTATAGGTAACGATATCTCCAATTGCAGCAGTCGGTGTGTTCACTGATTTCGTAGCGATGATTGTAGCGTTATTAATTTGAGTTGTTATTACGTTACTTAACGCATTGGAGGATGTTGGAGGTAAGTTAGGATTTACGAAATATTGGTACGTTGTGTTACTTTGGTTCGGGATAGGGTTCGGATTCGGAATGGAATTTACTTGCACTTGGAACGAGATGGTCGTATTTGCATTAGGATTTATCGGATCAATTGCTATGCCATTTGCTGGATTTACATTAGAGAGCGTAGTACCATTTACTGTTACGCTATTTGGAATAAAAGATGTCCCGCTTGGAATGGTATCTGTAAATACTATACTTGATGCAAGTGTGTTCCCATTATTTGTTAAAGTAGTCGTATACGTAATAATATCATTTACGTTCGCAAACTGTTTATCAGCAGATTTTGCAGAGGTAATCGTAGCGTTATTAATAGCTGTTTGTACAGTGTTAGAAGCAACCATCTGCATGATGGCTGGTTTGGATGGATCGTACGTGTATTGGAATGTAGTGCCTGATTGATTCGTAATTGGATTTACAGCAGGAATAGTTGGTACAAAAACTTGGAATGAAACGGTACGTGATGAATTTGCCCCAATCGTACCGATCAAAATGCCGTTAGCAGGATTTGCATTTGCTATAGGGACACCGTTAATCGTTACAGTATTAGGAAGAAAGATGGTACCATCTGGAATGATATCTGTAAACGTTACATTAGTGGCAGGGATATTGCCGTTATTCGTTAAAATTGTTGCATAAGTTATGACATCGCCAACATCAGCGAAATTTGTACTTGTTAGTTTCGTAGCAACAAGATTTGCGGTGTTAATTTGTGTCGTTACGATATTGCTAGTGGCATTTCTAACAACAGCAGGTAAATTTGGATCTGCGATAAAGCTATATTGTAGTGCAGCACTATTTTGAACTGGATTTGGTGAAGGTAAACTATTTGCACTAATTTGAAAAACAATGGTTGTAATTCCACCTGTGGGAATTGTTCCAACTTGAAGACCAACACTTGGATCAGCACCTAGCTGTAAAGCGCCGCCTATAAAAATACTATTTGGTACAAGAGTCGTACCAGGAGGGAGTATGTCGGTAACAACTACATTATTCGCTGGAGTATTCCCAAGGTTCGCTAAGGCAATTGTATATGTGATTGGTTGCCCAACATCAGCAATAGTTAAATCTACCTGTTTGACAATAACTACATTTGCTAAATTAATTTGTGTGCTTACAGTGTTACTTAAAGAGGTTTCTATAGTTGGTGGATCGCCTGGATTTAGAATAAAGCTATACTGTGTACTAGATGAATTTGTTGTTGGATTTTGTGTAGGTAAAGCAGTGACGGTTACTTGATAAGAAACAGTAATTTCACCGTTAGCAGGAATGGAAGGTAACGGAACACCGGCGTTTGGATCAGCGTTATTTTGGAGTACACTATTAATAAGGAAAGTGTTTGGAATAAAGGTAGTACCGTCTGGATTCGTATCAACGAAAGTAGGGCTATCAGCAGTAACACTTCCTGCATTCGTTAAAAGAATAGTATAAGTTAATACATCCCCAACAGTAGCAAATGCCCGATCCACTGTTTTTGCTGAAATGACATTTGCATCGTTTACTTGAGTAAATGTAGTGGTTGAAGTAGTGTTCTTACTTACAGGTGAAGCGTTTGGATCCACGATAAAGTTATAGGAAATAGAAGCGCTATTTGAAATAGGATTTGGATTTGGGATGCTAGTTATTAATACTTGGAATGAAGCTGTAATTGTAGTATTTGCATTGATGCTACCAATATTGATGCTAGCTGGTGTAACACCTGGCTGAGCAACATTGTTAATTGTAACACTGTTTGGTACAAAGGCAGTACCATTCGCAATTGAATCGGATAGTACTACATTGTTCGCCGCAACATTTCCATCGTTTGTAAGAGAAAAGGTATAAGTTAATACATCTCCAACTTCCGCAAATGTTTTATCTACAGACTTCGTAGCTTGAAGGTTTGCTAGTCTAATTGTTGATGTAACAGAATTAGAATTTGCTGTTTTTGAAGTTGGTGGCAGACTTGGATTAACAGTATATAGATAAGAAGCGAAAGCATTATTAATGATAGGATTTTGGGCGGTAATATTAATAACTGTTACTTGGAAAGAAAGAGTAAAAGTAGCTCCGCCAGGAATTGTTCCGATAGGTAAAGCGACGAGAGAATCTACATTTTGCAAAACTCCGTTTAGTGTTACAGTACCAGGAGTCAATATCGTTCCATTTGGAAGTGGATCTGTTAGTTGCACGTTAGTTGCAGCTGTATTTCCACTGTTTGTAATGAGGATTGTATAACTTATCGTTTCGCCAATTGTGGCAAATTGTTTGTTTGTTGATTTTGTTAATGTTAAATTCGCGTTGTTAATTTGAGTGGAAACAAGATTAGAAGAGATACTTTTTGTAACGGGTGATTGGCTAGGATTGACGGTATATTGATAAGAAGCGCTGGATCCATTAGAAACGACATTTGACGCGGGTATTGTGTTTACTACTACTTGAAACGAAACATTTTTTGTTGAGCCAGTTGTGATCGATCCAATGTTCACACCGTTAGTGGGATTTGCGCCCACTTGCGTCGTGCCATCTATTGTTAAACTGTTTAGAACAAAAGTGGTGCCAGTGGGAATGATATCTGTAAAAATAACGTTATTCGCATTCGTATTACCTGTACCTGTAAAGGCAACAGTGTAAGTTAGTGTATCGCCAATATCTGCATAGTTTTTATCTACTGCTTTTGCCATAGTTACAGTAGCGTTATTCACTTGAGTAGATACGATATTGGTCGTATCAGTCCCACTTACTGCTGGTTGATTTGGTACAGGAATGTATTGATATGTTGTTGAGCCACTATTTAATATTGGATTTGTTTGCGGGATAGAAGGAACGAATACTTGAAATGAAACAGTAGTCGTAGAATTAGCAGCAATGGTTCCAATGGATATACCATTAGCGGGATTCGCTCCAGCTTGAGTAACGCCGTTAACAGTTACACTCCCTGGAATGAAAGTTGTCCCGCTAGGAATCGGATCCGTATATATAACGTTCGTTGCCGCGATATTTCCTATATTAGCTAAGGCAATACTGTATGTTAACGTTTCTCCAATATCAGTAAAAAGTTTGTTAACTGATTTTGTACCATTAATATCTGCAAGATTAATTTGTGTTCCTGCAGAGTTGCTTGTTGCAAGACCGTTAAAAGTTGTTCCACCGGCAATTGGTGTATATTGAAATGTAATATTCGCAGTGTTAGAAATTGGATTCTGATTTGGAAGGGAAACGACAGTTGCTTGGAAAGTTACTGTACGAGAAGCGTTATTATTAATGGTTCCAAGAGATATACCAGCAGCCGGGTTTGCATTTGTTTGTGGTATGCTATCTACCGTTACAGTGCCAGGTATAAAGGAAGTGCCGTTAGGAAGACTGTCTATAAAAATAACGTTATTGGCGGGAAGAAGCCCGGTATTAGGGATAGTAACGGTATAAGTGAGAACATCTCCAATTGCAGCGACACTTTTATTCACATTTTTCGTTGCTTGTATGTTAGGCGAGTTTATATTAATTTGTAATCCGACTGTATTTAACATATATGCATCTCCGTTAGTAGTTAAACGGATTGCGGCAGACACTTGGGAATTTGTTAAATAAGGAGAAATATCAATAGAAGTAATGTCCCAGCCTTGCCTTCCTGCGGAGATATTTGTACTTGTAGAAGCACTTTGATTTCGTGTTCCAAATGTCCCAGTTGTATCTAAATTTCCAGCAGCATTATTCACTTGAGAACCGAAGAAATTATTTACAGCATTATTTGGCCCGGATAATGCATTTAATGAACTGAAATTTGGTCCAAATAATGCTTGATCCCCAGTTAAATCAGCATCCCCTTCAGTAGAACTTATAAATAATCTCCCGCTTACAGGTCCTCCGGCAGGTGTTAAAAACCCTGAGACAGATACATCTGCACTACCAGTTTCTACAGAAACACGGTTACCAGCTACGTAAATTGTTAAATTTCTTGCGGGTAAGGAACCGTTTTGATAAGCGACAATGAGCGTCCATCCAGAAGAATTGATAGCTCCGTTAGAAGCATCTAAAGGATCAACAAGTCCAGGGACAGAACCGGTTGTATAAGAGCCAGATCCTCCAGCTTGAACGAGGGATGTTACATCTGCAGAACGTGTATAAAATCCAAATGTGACAGATCCGGAAACGAATGTTTGATTTGAAGCTGTAACAGCTGAAGGGGTAATCGAGTATGTTGAAACAGGTGTTGTAAAAGAAACCGGGTTTCCTAATACACTCGTAATGTTTTGATCACGAGATAAGTAGTTTCCACCCCAAACGAGTTCTGCGTAAAGAATAGTACTACCAGCAGGGATATTTAAAATAGCGGTAGAACTATTTTGTGTATAACTTAATGTTGTACCAGCAGGAAAACTCGGTACTTGTAAAGCGGTATTTGTAGTTATAAATGCACCAATTGCCCCGATTGTACCAGCCCGGTTTTGATTACTAATTTTACTTAAGCCTAAAGTATTACCTGTAATCGCGAGTGCGCCGTTAGTGGTGGTAGAAAATCGATTCGTAATGGGCATGTTGTCACCTCATTTATAATATAGTCTTGGTCAAAATAGGATATGTGTGTGACAAATAAAGGGAAACATGTACAAGTTGATTTAATAATGATGATTTAAATGTCTAGAGAAGGGGATGAAGTATGCTTGAATTGGAAATTAAGGTGGAGCGTCTTAGGGACGAACAAATAGGCGATATTGTAGCATTATCTTCTTATATTGGGTGGGATTATAATAAAGAAGAAATTGAGACTATTTTTGATTCAGGTATTATATACGGTGTGTGGAATAAGAGAAAGGAACTTATTGCTAGCGCGGCAATTATATTATATGGGGAGAAATTAGCGTCTATCGGAATGGTCATTGTACATCCGAAATATGAGGGGAATGGGATTGGAAAGGCGATAACGAATTCATGCATTAAGAGCGTATCGGCTCAAACTCCAATTATGCTTATTGCTACGGATGAAGGAAAGCCGTTATATGAAAAATTAGGATTTAGGGCAGTAAGCTATGTTTCTAAATACATATGTAACTCGTACAATGTGAATGATTATTGTGTAGGAAATGAAGATTATATGATGAATTATGAAGAGTGTGATTTAGAAAAAATAATAAAATTAGATGAAAATGCGTTTGGAACAAATAGAAAAGCATTTTTAACGAAAAGAATTATACAAAGTGAACAGTGCATCGTTGTAAAGGACAACAACCAAAATGTATTAGGTTACGGTTTAAGTATACAAACACCAGAAAATAAAATAATAGGTCCAGTCGTTGCGAAAAATGATGCGATGGCAATGAGAATTGTGCATGATTTAGCAAGAGAGCATCATGGTAAATTAAGAATTGATGTATCAGAAGGAAAGAAAGGTTTCATGAAAGAATTAGAGATTACTGGTTTTCAAAAGGTTAATACACCTCCAATTATGATGAGAAATAGTGATCAATTTTTGAAAAGAAATGGGGAACTATACAGTATTGCAGCGCAAATTTTTGGATAAAAAAGAATCCTTCTAAATGAAGGATTCTTTTTTATTAATCACGATATTGGTCGTGAGTTGGTTGGAAGAGGTCTTCCTCGATATCTCTCACCATAGAAAAATGATCCACATTATAATGACCGTGTAGAACTTTAGTATGGTGCTCGATAATTTGTTCTGCAGATAACACGTTAGAATCAGTTGTGGAATGACCGTTTTTAATTAATGTAACATCAAATCCTTGTACAGTAGCTGTTCTAACTGCGGTGTCGATGCAATGTTCTGTTTTACATCCACCGATAACGATATGATTAATTTTTTCTTCTTTTAAAAGTTCAAGTAGAGAAGTGCCATAGAATGCGTTTGTTGCTGCTTTATTAATAAGGATTGCAGACTGAGGTACTTTGATTTCATTATGTACTTCAAATCCTTCTCCGCTACCAGAAGCAACATCGATATCTCTTACGAAAACAATAAGGGCATTTGCATGTATTGCTTTTTGTACGGCTGTATTTAGTGTAGATAATAACTCTTTTTTGCGAAAAACTTCTTTTTCTTGTTCATTCCCATCCATTAATTCTTGCTGCGCATCGATAATTAATAGTGCTTGTTTCATCGTGTCTCCCCTTTAATATGAAATAAGTTCCACTATACATATTCATTCATATTGCAAGGAAATCCTTTATTGTCTATGCAGTAGACGATAGATTTACAAAGTTGTCAAAGAAATTTCATTCTCATAGCGTGTAAAAACATGTATGATAAGAAGTGGAGAATTTTTGAGTAGGTGGGAATATCATGCAAACAGTAGAAGATTATCTTTCATTCTTACATACGAAAGGATTTAAACTATCAGAGGAAGCACAAGGGTTTATTATGTTTGGACAAGGATATACTGGTGCATCTGATGGAATTGTGAACGCAGCAATAGAAGCGACAATTAAACATCAATTACAGTTTGATGGGAGTTATTTTGTTGCGTTATTAGAACGTTTGAAAGAAGAAGAAATTACCGATAAAAAAAGCGCTAAGGCTTTTATGCGGAAGTTACAAGCGTAACTTCACGCAGCCTGCGCTTCTTTTTTTGTTTTGGAAGGTAATTCAACAAAAACCATGCCTAGGAAAATACATAGGCATCCGATAATAGCAGAAATAGAAAGTTGTTCGTTTGCAACGAGAACGCCTGTTAATGCAGCAAAAACAGGCTCCATTGCGAAAATAATTGCTACTCTCGTTGGAGACGTATGTTTTTGTGCTGATGTTTGAATAAAAAAAGCAATGGATGTCGCAAATAGGGAAGTTAGAAATAGAGCGAATAAAAAGGAAGAATTCGTCCATAGTGCTACTGAAAATAATTTTTCCCAATCTTCAAACAAAAAGGCGCAAATAGAAGAAAACATACCGACAGCTAATACTTGCGACGTGCTTAATAATAAAGGTGATATTTTCTTAGAGAAGAAGCCGTTAACAAGAATATGGGCAGCGAAAGCAACTGCACAACCGAGAACGAGTATATCTCCAATGTTTAATTGAAAAGAATCACCAGCAGTTAATAAGTATAAACCTGCTGTTGCTACAGCAATGCCCATTACGATAAAAATGGTAGCTTTTTGTTTTAAAAAGATAAAAGACAAAATTGGTACCATAACGATACTAAGACCTGTTAAGAAACCAGCTTTTGAAGAAGTTGTATAAAGTAAGCCGAATGTTTGTAATACATAGCCAACGCATAAAAAAAATCCAACGATTAATCCAGCGAGACTACTCTGTTTTATATCTTGTTTTGAAGATTTTTTTGAGAAAATCATTTGAACGAATAATAAAATAATTCCAGCGAATAAAAAGCGAATACCATTAAAAGTAAATGGACCAACGAAAGACATAGCATTTTGAACGACAACAAATGTAGCTCCCCAAATAAAAGAGACAAATAATAAAGCAAGAGGAGCAACCCAATCTTTTTTCACACTCATACCCCCGTTAATTTTGTAAGATAGCTTTTCTAGCTAACTCATCAGCAACTTTATTTTGACTACTTGGAATCCACTTAATAAAAAAGAGATCGAAACTTTTTATGTACTGTAATGCTTCTTCTAATAGTGGTGCAAACATTTTATTTTTTGCGTATTCTTTTTCGACAGCTCGCTCGACAAGTTGCGAATCTGTACGAAAAGAGACAATGTTATAATTATGCTCCGTGCAATATTTTAATGCCGCAAGTAAAGCGTGGTATTCTGCTTCATGATTGGACATTGTCCCAAGGGGCAATGATAATTGTACAGCTGGTTGCACCCCTTTAATAAACACTCCAGCACCAGAAGGACCAGGATTTCCTTTTGATGCACCATCAATATATACTTCAATCAAAATGAGAAACCTCCAAATTATAAGATGATCCCCTACTTATATGTTTCTTTGAAGTAGGGGATAGAGTAACTTAGCCGATTGTAATACTATAACGACATGTAAATGTTTCATTCGCTTGTAAAGATTGAATTCCTTTTTTTTCCTTGAAATCTTTTGCTGGATTTACTTCATCAGCAATACCGTACCAAGGTTCAATACATAAGAAAGGTGCGTTCTCACCTGGTGTCCATACGCCAACAAATGGGAAGCCATCAAATTCTACTTTTACAAATTTATTATGTTTATGAGAACGAATAGAGATTTCATCCGTATTCATATTTTCAAAAATAAGCGCATCATTTTTGAATAAATCGTATGTAAGTGGTAATTCATTCGTATTTTCAGCGATTAATTGTTTTTTACTTGAAAGGTAAGGTCCTTCTAATACGCTTGTTTCTAAGCGTTCAGAACCATTAAATGATAAATGATAATCTGTAAATGATTCGCCCTCTAATAAGGGGAAGTTGAAACCAGGATGTGCTCCGATTGAGAAGAACATCTCTTTTGAAGTAGGGTTATTTACTTCATATGTTACATGAACGATTTGTCCGTCTAGCTCATAAGAAACGAGTAATTCGAATTGGTATGGGTATTTTTTTAATGTTTCTTCATTACTAGTTACAATATAAGTGATTTTCGTTTCACTTTGTTCTTGTACAGAGAATGTAAGATCACGAGCAAAGCCGTGTTGTGTTAAAGAATATGGTTTACCATCTACGTAGTATGTATTATCTACTAATCGGCCGACAATTGGGAATAAAATTGGTGCGCGGCGCCCCCAATAAGAAGAATCGCCTTGCCATAAGTATTCAGTGTTATCTTCTTTTAAGCGAACGCTTTGTAATTCTGCACCTTTGTCAGAAATGGAAACGACCACTTTTTCATTTTGAATTGTTGCTGTCATGAAGCGAAACCTCCTAAAACTTTCATATGTTTTATTATACGTTGTCTAAAAGAAAAAAGGTAGTTAATGATAGGAATCTATTGACGAGAGAGTGTGTATTGCGTAGAATATATTCTTGTTGCTTAAAAAACGAATAACGTGGTTCGAAACCATCCCACGTAAAAAAACTAAGGAGATTTTGTCATGAATATAAGAACATTAGTCGGTAATGGTATTTTAGCGGCATTATATATTGCTGTTTCTATGCTTATTCAGCCATTTGGCTTTACGAGTGTACAGTTTCGTATTTCAGAGATGTTTAATCATCTTGTTGTATTTAATAAGAAAGCAATTTACGGAATTGTATTAGGTGTATTTTTAACAAATCTCTTTTTCTCACCTATGATCGCTTACGATTTAGTATTTGGAGTAGGGCAATCTATTCTTGCATTAGTTGCAACGATTATTTCTATGCGATTTATTAAAGGTGTTTGGGCTCGTATGATTTTTAATACAGTTATTTTTACAATTACAATGTTTATGATTGCAATTGAGCTTCATCTTGCATTTGATTTACCATTTATGTTGACTTGGTTAACATGTGCCGTCGGTGAATTTGTTGTCATGGCAATTGGTATGCCTGTAATGTACTGGATTAATAAACGAGTACAATTTGAAAGATTTATGCAATAGATGAAAGAGCTATTCCTATAGGGATAGCTCTTTTTGTATGTAATCATATTGAATATAATGCTGTGACTCTTGATACAATATAATAAAATAAAGTGAGGCTTTCATTAGCTGACTACATATAAGAAGTCTTATATAAGGGGAATCTAGTATGAAATATAAAATTCATTGGTTGTATAAAACAAAGAGCGGATTGCAGACGGAATTAACGACAGATTATATGAACATAGAAGATGTATTGCAATTTGCAGAGGATTTCGAGAAAACAGGAAGAGTGAAAGAACTATCATTTTATGATGAAATGGATGCAGAATGGTCATTAAAGGAAATGAAAAAGCTGAGTAAACAAGTAGAGGAAGAGCCCCAAGAAATCCTCGTTTATTTTGATGGCGGTTATGATGTACAGACGAAAGAAGCTGGAGTAGGTATATGTGTATACTATAAAAAAGGAAATACAAAATACCGAATTCGCCGTAATGCATATATAGAAGGTATATATGATAATAATGAAGCGGAATATGCATCATTACTATATGGCATGAATATACTCGAGGAATTCGGAATTAAGTATGAAGCAGTTACACTTCGCGGCGATTCTCAAGTTGTACTGCAGCAATTGGCTGGAGAATGGCCTTGTTATGATGAGCATTTAAATCATTACTTAGATCAAATTGAACAAAAAGCGAAGCAAATGAAATTAAAACTTGTAAGTGAGCCGATATCTAGAAAACAAAATAAAGAAGCGCATCAATTAGCTACGCAAGCATTAGAAGGAACAGTCATTGATAGTCATAAAGAAATAACCGAATAGAGAGGTGCAAAGGTGGATAAAAAGCAACTCATTACAGAGGTAAATGACTTATTAGAAACGTATTGTGAAGGATGTTTCTTGCGAGAACATAATCGAAAGACAAATAGTAAGTATTACGCTCATTCATTTTGTATACGACAATGTACAGTTGGAGAAACATTGAAAAAGTATGGGGAACAGTTATCATGAAAAAACATCCAGAGAAAATTCTCTGGATGTTTTTTAGTGTCTTGCTTCGTTTAGTTGATGCTCGCATTTACTTAATTTCTTTTCCTCATTCATTAAAAATGGCTCATCTAAATCTGTCGCAACAGATTTCATAATTTCAAGCTGAGAGCGAGCGGCTTCTACAGCAGTAGTCGCATGCTCTAATGTATCTGGATCCATTGAAATTGTCGCTGACCCTACCATTTTTTGTGCTGTTTCTACACGGAATTTCACTTCTTCAAAATCATTTACTTCTGATCCCATTATTACTTCCTCCTTTGTATATTGCGCATTTCACATAGTTTTTGCTCTGTAAAACGGAAATATACAAAGGAATAACAAAGGAGGTTACCAAGTAAGGTAACCTCCTGTTATATGTTGGATTAAAGTTTTACTACGTTAGCAGCTTGAGGTCCGCGGTTTCCTTCAGTGATATCGAAAGATACTTCTTGACCTTCTTCTAAAGCTTTGTAGCCGTCACCTTGAATAGCAGAGAAATGTACGAATACATCGTCAGCGCCTTCCATTTCGATAAATCCAAAACCTTTTTCGTTGTTAAACCATTTTACTTTTCCTTGCATGTTACAATTCCTCCTAAAAACATTTGCTTTTTTCATTTAGTGAAATTCATTTGAAAGATAATATAAACTAAAAATGCTATAATCTTGAATATTCTGCTAAATGATTAATTTAAATATACACGAATTGGTAGAAATTAGTCAAGTAAGCGATTTTATTTTTTTGTATTTTTAAATAATTTTTCAGCCGAATTTTTAAATAGGTATAGGACAGGCCGAGTATGTAATATTCTTAATTGAATGCTATACATAATGAGGTGAAAGAAAGAATGAATGAGTCTTATTTATTAGATAATGAAGGAATGAGAACGAGAACTGACATACCAAATTGGGTTACAAAAGAATTTCAAAATTTTTCGAGTGTCGTGCTAGAACCAACTTTCCCATGTTATTTCGGCTTAACAGCTTTGAAAAAGAATGAACTTCGTTATTCATTTCTCTCTCATAATGATTGGAGTCATTTGCCACATACAATGTTATCTTTTTTAGAGTTAATGAAAGAGCGCCCAATTGTAAGAAGAGGATTCTTTCTTTTTGTGGAACCGGAATGTGAGGAACAATCACTGGAATATTATCGTGAGTACTTTTGGAAAGTACTACAATATTTACATGAAAACGATGACCAAACATGGCCGAAGCAAATTCCTGAAGACCCAGACCATTACTTATGGGAATTTTCATTTGGTGGTGAACCGATATTCGCATTTGGAAATGCGCCAGCTTATAAACAACGAAAAACTAGGCATTTAGGAAATTCTCTCGTTATTGGATTTCAACCGCGTACCATCTTTGATGGATTAGAAGGGGAGCGCCCTAAAGGAGCATATTCAAGACAAACGGTCCGAGATCGAGTTGAAAAGTGGGATCAGCTGCCGAAACACCCTAACATTAGTCATTATGGTGATCCAGATCATCGCGAATGGAAACAATACTTCATAGGAGACGATGTAGAGCCGATAAAAGGAAAATGTCCTTTTCTTCATAAGTTAGAAAAGTAAGAGCCATCATCGAGATGGCTCTTTTGCATATTTTGGATAAAAAGGGGTATTTTAGTAGTAAATATTTTGATGAAAGCTAGTCTATTTTTAATCATTACATCATTACTTAATAGTAAAGGAAGTAGAAAGGATAGAGCGATGTTTGGAGCGATTATACAACAAATTGTATTAGGTATTTCATTAGCTGCGCCAGTAGGTCCGATTAATATTGAAATGTTAAAACGAGGAATTGAACGAGGTTTTTGGCATGCATGGGTTGTTGGAATTGGTGGAATGACTGCAGATATTTTGTTTATGCTTCTCATTTATTTCGGTTTATCTTCTGTGTTTATGTATACATATGTACAAGCTTTTATGTATTGCACAGGGTTTTTCTTATTATTTTATTTAGGATTTCAAAGTGTAAAACAAGGAATTTCCCACTCGAATATGGAATATAAAAAGGAAGAGGTAGGTGGCCTTAAACAATCGTTTATGGCAGGTTTTTTAATTGCGATATCCAATCCATTAAATCTTGTTTTTTGGTTTGGTATATACGGAAGTACACTTAGCTCATTGCTTACGAAGGTAACGAAACAAGAAGCCTTTTTATACAGTCTTTGTATTATTGTTGGCATTATTTTATGGAATTTAAATATTGCTTTTTCTATCCATTTTGGCAGAACTTTATTAAAGCAAAAAGCACTTGGCTATATAACAGCCGGAGCCGGTATTATTTTAGTAGGATATTCTATCCATTTTGCATACAAAGCTTTACAGTTGTTCACATAAGATTGAAGGGGAGATTTTTATGTATCGAACCACTATTGACGGAAAAGAAATTATTATTACGTTAGCACCCAAAATCCGAAAAGAAATTACTGATAGGAATCCACTATATGAAGCGGTATTTCATAATGCAGCAAGATTACTGCAAACAAAGCAACCAACGTTTGCGCTAAATCATGAAATATTTGGGCTCATTATTGGAGAGGTACAAAGAGGAGAAGTAACAGTGTTTGCGGTGGAACATATTATTCCAAAGCAAAATATATTTGGATCGAACAATTTTTTCTCGACAATAGAGCAGCAGGCAAATTTGTAAAGTGAATAGAATAAAATAAAAAATAAAAGAAATAGTCGTAACGATATGTTGCGGCTGTTTTTTTGGAAAAGGGGGAAGGAAGATGAAGAGAGTGGGGAAAGAGTTCTTTTTACAACATGATATCGTTATTATGTATAGTATTTTATTTATTTTCATCATTATTTTAAAAATGCAATTTTTCACATGGATCGGTATGTTCGCGTGTTTGTTTGGGATTGTTTTTTATACGCTTAACGAATATATGACACATCGGTTTTTATTCCATTTAAAGCCACCTAAAAACGTATTTTTATTAAAAATGTTAAGAAGATTACATTATGATCATCATGTATATCCAGATGATTTAAAACTATTGTTTTTGCCTGTATGGTTTAGTATACCTAGCTTTACTATATATTTACTTATAGCATATGGTATAACAAAAAGTGCTACTATTACACTTTCATTCGGAATTGGAATGATTATCATGCTTCTCGTTTATGAATGGAAACATTATATTGCACATAAGCCGATTCGTCCGTTCACTAAGTTTGGAAGATGGCTAAAAAAACAGCACATATTACACCATTATAAAAATGAAAAGTTTTGGTTTGGTGTTTCAAATCCAGTATTCGATTTCATATTTGGAACACTTAAAGATGGGAAAGACGTTGAATTAAGTGAAACAGCTCGTAATTTAGAAAAAGAGAAAAAGACAGAAGTAGTGCGATAAGCACTACTTTTTTTATTTGGAAATTTGCCGGGTGGTAAAATTCCCGCCTCACAATCCGACAAATATGAGGAAGTTAGATGGAAGATAACCTCCTGTAAAGCTTGACTGGTGAGGAATTGAAGTGCGTAATTTTTATGTTGAAAAAGTATATTAAAAACTTAGGAGAAATTGGCGAAAAATGTCTATCGAAAAATCTTTGCAGGAATGTATGGATTGTCTAAAATAGAAATAAGTTTCTGAATATTTATAAAATTTAGTCTTTAGGTATACAGGGGGAATTGTATTTTCAGTAAGAGAGGGGAATGGGAATGAAAAGAGATGATACATCAGCACGTAAGTTACAAAATGAAGTGAATTATACAGAGGTTGTTCAGTCAGAAGAATTTCAATTGCTATTAAATACGAAAAAGAAGTTTATCGTTCCGATGAGTATTTTCTTTTTAAGCTTTTTTATTGCATTACCTATTTTAACATCGTATTCAAAGGTGCTCAATACACCAGCATTTGTGGATGTTACGTGGGCATGGGTGTTTGCATTTGCGCAATTTATCATGACGTGGTCATTATGTATGATTTATAGCAAAAAAGCAGAATCCTTTGATAAAATCTCGCAAAAAATTCTACAAGATATGCAAAAAGGGAGGGGCTAACTTTGAATGTAACCGCTTTTGCATTATTTTTAATCATCGTTCTTGGTACACTCGTCATAACTTATTTTGCATCGAAGAAAACGAAAAATGCGAGTGAGTTTTATACAGCTGGAGGGGGATTAACTGGTTGGCAAAATGGTCTGGCCATTGCGGGAGATTACATGTCTGCTGCGTCTTTTCTTGGTATAGCCGGAGCCATCGCATTAACTGGTTTTGATGGGTTCTTTTATAGTATCGGTTTCTTAGTTGCTTACTTAGTTGTATTATACTTAGTTGCAGAGCCACTTCGAAATTTAGGGAAGTACACGTTAGCAGATATGATTGCGGCGCGTTTTGATGCGAAAAAAGTTCGCGGCGTTGCAGCGCTTAATACAATGACGATTTCAATTTTTTATATGATTGCACAATTAGTTGGGGCTGGTGCACTTATTAAATTATTATTAGGAATCGAATATACGACATCCGTTTTAATCGTTGGTACATTAATGACAGTGTACGTTATTTTTGGCGGAATGACTGCGACGAGCTGGGTACAAATTGTTAAGGCTGTATTACTTATGGCTGGTACATTTATTATTTCTGTTATCGTTTTCTCAAAATTTAATTTTAGTGTGACTGAAATGTTCGCTCAAATGAAAACAGCTACGCCATTAAAAGATTCATTTTTAAATCCAGGGGTAAAGTATAAGGATGGTCTTGATACACTGTCTTTAAATTTAGGACTAGTTCTTGGTACTGCCGGATTACCACATATTCTTGTTCGCTTTTTTACAGTACGTGATGCAAAAACGGCACGGCAATCTGTTGTGTACGCTACGTGGTTAATTGGCGCATTTTATATTATGACAATCTTCTTAGGATTTGGGGCAGCAGCATTTGTAGGAAATGAGGCAATTATGAAAGCAAACCCTGCTGGTAATATGGCAGCACCTTTATTAGCTAAAGCGTTAGGTGGAGATTTCTTATTTGCTTTCGTATCAGCAATTGCCTTTGCAACTATTTTAGCTGTAGTGGCAGGCCTTGTATTAACAGCAGCATCAGCATTTGCACATGATTTTTATAATGAAATTATTCGCAAGGGGAAATCAACGGAAAAAGAGCAAGTGTCAATGGCTCGCTATGCGTCTATTGGGGTAGCGGTATTATCCATTATACTAGCGTTATTTGCTCAAACGTTGAACGTAGCATTTTTAGTTTCATTAGCATTTGCAGTTGCAGCGAGTGCAAATCTACCAGTTATATTATTCACAATATATTGGAAGCGCTTCAATACAACAGGTGCCATTTCGGGTATGGTCGTTGGTCTTGTATCAGCAATTGTTCTCGTAGCGTTAAGTCCAAATGTTTGGAACCCTGTAGCTGGAAAAGCTATATTTGTTGGGGAAGCGATATTCCCATATACGACACCTGGAATTATTTCAATTCCGCTTGGATTCCTTGCAGCATATTTAGGAACCGTGTTATCTAGTAAGAAAGAAGATGCTGCGAAATTTGATGAGATTCTTGTGAAATCTAATACAGGTCATGGTGTTAGTGATGCATCGTCACATTAAAAAGAGAAGGGCTTTTCGATATATAAGAAAAGCTCTTTTTTTCTTGTAAATATTACTGTATTGTAAGTAGGATTTTGTCTTAATTTTGTGGAATGAAAATAAGCAGGGAGAAAATTAAATCATCATGGCACCAGCACAGCTTTTGTGAAAAATAAGTTGTTATGGAAGGTGGAAGAAATGATGAAAACGAAACAGACTGATGAATTATTAGCAAAAGATGAGCAATATGTTTGGCACGGAATGCGTCCCTTTAGTCCAAATAGTACAATGGTAGGGGCAAAAGCAGAAGGGTGCTGGGTTGAAGATATAGAAGGGAAAAGATATTTAGATGGTATGAGTGGTCTTTGGTGTGTGAATAGTGGATATGGCAGAAAAGAGCTCGCAGAGGCGGCTTATAAGCAATTACAAACATTATCATACTTTCCAATGTCACAATCGCATGAACCGGCTATAAAGCTTGCAGAAAAATTAAATGAGTGGCTTGGAGGAGAGTATGTTATTTTCTTCTCTAATAGTGGCTCGGAAGCGAACGAAACAGCTTTTAAAATAGCAAGACAATACTATGCTCAAAAAGGTGAACCGCATCGTTATAAATTTATGTCACGTTACCGCGGGTATCATGGAAATACAATGGCAACGATGGCAGCGACTGGACAAGCACAGCGTAGATATCAATATGAGCCATTTGCTTCAGGATTTTTACATGTAACGCCGCCAGATTGTTATCGTATGCCTGGAATAGAAAGAGAGAATATTTATGATGTAGAATGTGTAAAAGAAGTAGATCGCGTTATGACATGGGAATTAAGTGAAACGATTGCAGCTTTTATTATGGAACCAATTATTACGGGCGGAGGCATTTTAATGCCGCCACAAGACTATATGAAAGCTGTTCATGAAACGTGTCAAAAACACGGTGCCTTGCTCATTAGTGATGAAGTGATTTGCGGTTTCGGACGTACAGGAAAAGCATTTGGATTTATGAATTATGACGTTCAGCCAGATATTATTACGATGGCAAAAGGGATTACGAGCGCATATTTACCGTTATCAGCGACAGCTGTGAAAAAAGAAATATATGAAGCATTTAAAGGGAAGGGAGAATATGAATTCTTCCGTCATATTAATACATTTGGTGGAAATCCTGCAGCTTGTGCATTAGCGCTTAAAAACTTAGAGATTATGGAAAATGAAAATTTAATTGAGCGATCTGCACAAATGGGCTCGCTTTTATTAGAGCAATTAAAAGAAGAAATTGGAGAACATCCACTTGTAGGGGATATTAGAGGAAAAGGCCTACTAGTTGGAATCGAACTAGTAAATGATAAAGAGACGAAAGAGCCAATTGATAACGACAAAATTGCAAGTGTTGTAAATGCTTGTAAAGAAAAAGGTTTAATTATTGGACGAAACGGCATGACAACAGCAGGATATAATAACGTCTTAACGTTAGCACCACCGCTTGTTATCTCAGGTGAAGAAATTGCCTTTGTTGTTGGAACGTTGAAGACAGCGATGGAACGCATTTAATGAACGAAGCGAGCCGCAATACGGCTCGCTTTTGTTTATTATGTGAAATATGATAAATTTTCAAAGGGAGGGGAATTTTTATGAAGAAATATGATCCTAGTCAACATTATCACATCGGATATTATGAAGATGGATATGATTTAGAAGTGACGGCGTACAAAAGAATAAATGAACCAGTTTGGGATGCTTATATTCCGCACTATGAGGCAGACGACTTTTATAAAAAAGTGGAGGAAATGAAACTAGGTGAATATATAGATGATTACGGCATTATGGTGTATTCATTTCGTAATGATATGGATGATGAAGAAGCACGAACTATGTTTGAAAACTGGTTAAAAAAGAATGGAATTGTTTAAAGATAAAATGAAAAAAGAGATTACTATCTTATAAGATAGTAATCTCTTTTTATTGTAGAAAGCTTATTTACTATTTACTTGCTTTCATTACTTTATCTTTTGCACCAAAAGTGTATTTTAACATTGGTGGTGTAATCATTGTAGTTAAAATAACGACAATAACGATAGCTGTAAAGTAATCTTGTGCTAGTAGACCTGAAGAAAGTCCTGTTCCTGCGATGATAAGTGCAACTTCACCACGAGAAACCATTCCAGCACCGATAATTGCAGAAGACTTAGCGTCAAATCCAGTCATTCGTGCACCAAATCCACAACCAATTAGTTTCGTTAATACAGCGATTACTGTTAATGCTAGGATGAACCAAATTTGATTGCCAATACCGTCAAATGTAATATTCATACCGATACTAACGAAGAATACTGGAACGAACATAGCGTAAGCGATTGGTTCTACTTTCTTTTCTACTTCATGTTTGTAGTTCGTTTGAGAAATAGCGATACCAGCTGCGAAAGCACCGATAATACCAGCAATTCCTAATAGTTCGCCGAAATATGCGAATGAGAAACAGATGATAAGAGCCGCGCTCACGATAGACTCAGATACGCGTAGTGGTGATAACCAGCGCATGATTGCAGGAACACCTTTCCATCCGATTAAAATAATAGAAGCGAAGAATACAACTTTCTTCAAGATAACCATTGTTAAGTTAACATCGTCTGTACCTAAGAAGCTCATTGCAAATGCTAATAAAATAACAACAAGAATGTCATCAAATACAGCCGCGCCAAGCATAGTTGTACTTTCACGTGTTTTCATCTTTCCTAAATCACGAAGTGTTTGTACGGAAATACTAACACTTGTCGCACATAGAAGTAATCCTAAAAATACAGCATTGCCTTGTTCCATTCCCATAACAAGACCAGAAACGTAACCACCTACGAATGGTAGAATGATACCTCCAAGGGCAACAGCTAAAGAAGAATTACGATTTGCATTTAATTCCTCTAAGTCTGTTTCAAGTCCTGCCATAAACATTAAAAGAATAACACCGACATTACTTAATTGTGTTAGAAGCTCTGAATTTTCAATCCAACCTAATATAGCTGGACCGATAACGATACCGACAATTAATTTACCGAGTACAGAAGGTTGACCTAGTCTAACACTAAGGTCACCAGCAAGCTTTGTACTTAATAAAATAAGTGCAATTTGAAAGAAAAATTCGAAATCCATCGGATCCTCTCCTCATCATTTTTATTTTTATCATACGATTTCTCGGAATTTGCCTAATGAAAATATGTAAAACCCATTAAACAAAGGGTCTGATTACAAGTTCTTTTGAACTCGTAATTTGAACCTGTAATTAATATATAATATATTTTACAAAAAATCAATGAAAAAATGGGAGCTTTTTTGGAGAGAAAAGGTGTTATTAGGGATATACATATAAGAATAGTGTGTGAATTTTTATATGTATGAAATAGTATGAAGCCCTTTTTCATTACAAATAATAAAGCCTAAATACGATTTCAAGAATTATAAATGTGAAAGGGAGGGCTTATCATTTGAAGTCATTAAAAAACAATTTGTCTATCGTTGCTTTAGGTGGAGTAAATGAAATAGGAAAAAATATGTACGCTATTCAATATGAAAATGATATTGTCGTTATTGATTGTGGATCTAAATTTCCAGATGAAAGTTTATTAGGAATTGATTTAATAATTCCAGACATCACATACTTACAAGAAAATAAAGAAAAAATTCGCGGGTTAGTCGTGACGCATGGACATGAGGACCATATTGGTGGAATACCATATTTTTTAAAACAACTAAACGTACCAATCTATGCGACGAAGTTAACGTTAGGTTTAATTGAAATTAAATTAAAAGAGCATAATCTTCAAAATGATACGGAATTAATCGTTATTCACGCAGAATCAGAAATCGATCTCGGTTCTATTAAGGCGACATTCTTTAAAACGAATCATAGTATTCCAGACTGTCTCGGTATTGTGTTTCATACACCAGAAGGTACTGTAGTACACACCGGGGATTTTAAATTTGATTTAACACCAGTAAATAACCAACATCCTGATATTCATAAAATGGCTAAAATAGGTAGTGAAGGTGTACTAGCTTTACTATCTGAAAGTACAAATGCAGAACGACCAGGTTTTACTCCATCAGAGAGATCGGTAGGGGAACGGATAGAGGAAATATTTATGAAAGCAAATAGAAAAGTAATTATTTCTACATTTGCTTCTAATGTGAATCGTGTTCAGCAAATAGTTGAAGCTTGCATAAAAACAAATCGAAAACTAGCTCTGCTCGGGAGAAGTATGGTAAATGTAGTAGAAGTTGCTCTAGAGAAAGGGTATTTACATATTCCAGACGACATGTTAATTGAAGCGAGTGAAGTAAATCGTTTAGATCCAAAGCAGGTAGCGATACTTTGTACAGGAAGTCAAGGAGAACCGATGGCAGCTTTAGCGCGTTTAGCGAGTGGAAACTATAGACAAGTTGATGTTTTAGCAGAAGATACGGTTATTATAGCGGCGACTCCGATTCCAGGCAATGAACGTAACGTTTCAAGAATTATAGATAATTTATTTGCTTTAGGAGCAAAAGTAATTTATGGATCAGGTAGTTCTACTGGAGTTCATGTATCTGGTCATGCGTATCAAGAAGAATTGAAATTAATGCTCACTTTAATGAAACCTAAATATTTTATCCCAATTCATGGAGAGTTTAGAATGCTACATCACCATAGCTTGTTAGCAGAATCAATTGGTGTCGAAAAAGAAAATATCTTTATCGTTCGTAATGGAGATGTTGTAGATATAAGTAATGAAGTGGCCATTCAATCTAGAAAAATACAGGCTGGAAATATATATGTAGATGGTTTAGGAATTGGTGATGTTGGAAATGCCTTATTACGTGATCGAAAACAACTTTCAGAAGATGGAATGCTCGTAATAGTTATTACCTTTAATAAAATGGATGGAGAAATTATTTCCGGTCCTGATATTATCTCTCGTGGATTCGTCTATGTTCGTGATTCAGAAGAATTTTTGAAGGAATTAAATAAATTAGCTGTTATTACGATTAATAATTTAAAGAAAGAGAATGTGAATAGCTGGGGTATTTTGAAAAGAGAAGTAAGAGAGGCTTTAGGGAAGTTTATATATACTAACACGAAAAGAAAACCGATGATCCTTCCTATAATAATAGAGGTTTAAGATTTAATAAAAAGAATTCTCTTAGGGGAATTCTTTTTTGTTTTGAAGACAGAATGAACATATAATGAAATAAATAGAAATGGAAGGAAATAAAAGATGTTATTAAATAAACGTTTTACAATTGGAGAAATGGCAAAAATGCATAATATAGCGGAATCTACTTTACGCTATTATGATGAAAAGGGGATTTTTCATCCGTCCATTGTGGACCCGCAAACAAATTATCGCTATTATACGATCGATCAATTTTCACTATTAGATACGATTAAATTTTTACGCCAATTAAATATTCCATTAAAGGAAATTAAGAAATATATTGATGAAAGAAATCCGGCATACGCACTCAATTTACTGGAAAAACAACAAGAAATGATGTTGAAAAAACAAAGAGAAATTGAGTATGCTTTGGCGAAAATGGAACATAAAATTCATTTAATTAAGGAAGCGACAAAAGCAGAAGCTGAACAAATGGTAATTAAAGAGATCCCGCAGCGAAAAATTACAGCAATTGCGGTTGCCCCGAATACGACGGATGATATGTTTGAGTACTATATTCATTCGTTGCAAAAAAATATGAAACAAATGGATGATAGCTTATTTTCTGGAGATATCGGTGTAACAGTTGCGAAAAAAGGATTAATGCAAAATGAGTTTCAAGCATATAGCAGTGTTTTTATTCTTTTGGATTACATGCCTTTTCAAATACATAGTTCAGATGAAATTAAAGAAGGCATGTTTGCCTGTGTATATCATCATGGACCATATGAAGAAACGGATGAAACATATAAGAAGTTAATGAAATATATTAATCAAGAAGGATACGAAGTAAGTGGAGATGCGATTGAGATTGCATTAATTGATTGGTCTGTAACAGATAATCCAGAGGAGCAAGTAACAGAAATTCAAATTCCTATAATGAAAAAACAAAGCAATAAGTTGTAGGACTCGTATCATTACAAATTGGCATCAAACACGATAATTAAGTTACCTATTTTTTAATTCTCTATTGACCTTCAAGTAACTTGAAGGTTTAAACTGTGAACAGAGCATTGAAAAAGGAGCATTTATATGATGGAAACAACAGAAAAGTTAAGAGAAAAACCGATAAAAAGTTTATTTATTTCTTATTTAATACCAGCCGTTCTTGGAATGGTGTTAATGTCAGTTAATATTGTGATTGATGCGGTTATGATTAGTAGGGGAGTTGGAGCGAACGGATTAGCAGGAGTAAACGTGGCTATTCCAGCGTTTTCAATTTTCTTCTCCATTTCATTATGGATTGGAATGGGCGGGGCAACGTTATATTCCATTGCACTAGGTGAAAATAAATTAGATAGGGCAAGATCTATTTTTACTCAATCCATGACGGTAGCAGTAATTATCGTAGGTGTGTTAGCAGCGATTTGCTTATGGAGAATAGAAGATTTAGCATACTTATTCGGTGCAAACGAAGTGATTTTACCGTATGCGTTAGACTATTTACACGTATTATTAACATTTGGAATGATATACGTTTTAGAAAATATTTTAAGTACATTTATACGAAATGACGGAAATCCTAATTTAGCAATGGCAGGTCTAGTTGTAACTGCTGTATTAAATATAGTGTTTGACTATATCTTTATTTTCATCTTTGGATGGGGTGTAACAGGTGCTGCTTCAGCGACTATTCTTTCAGCAGCAATTGGTTTCCTTGTATTATTAACGCATTTCTTTAGAAAAAGTAGTATTTTAAAGTGGACGAAATTCCATTTTGAATGGGATACAGTTAAACAAATTATGATTATAGGTTTTCCTAGTTTTACAGCAGAAAGTACAGTAGCGATTGTTACGATTGGTTTTAATATTGCATTCGTTCAATATGCAGGAGAAGTAGGAGTCGCTTCTTATGCGATGGTGAACAGTATTCATGCGATGACATTACTACTATTCTTCGGTGTTGGAGCAGCGTTACAACCGATCGCTAGTTTCCATTACGGGGCAAATTTACCAGAAAGATTGCGTGAAGGATTAAAGTTCGCTGTAAAAATTGCGGTAGTACTCGGTGGTATTGCAATAGTTATCGGATTATTCTTCGGGAAATATATTATTGGTCTATTTGATGTCCAATCTCCAGAGTTATTGGAGTTAACATTAACGGGTATTAGCTTGTTCTTTATCCAATATGTATTTTTAGGATATAACATTGTGTATGGAGAGTACTTCCAATCAGTGCGACAAACGACAAAATCAGTGCTGATTATAATGAGCCGAGGGTTACTATTTATTATTCCATTATTATGGATTATGCCAAAAGTATTTGGGATAAATGGAATTTGGCTCGTTATGCCAGTAGCTGAAGTATTGACAGCGATTATCGTATTTACGATGAATCGTATGAAACATCCTGTTCCATTAAATATGGCGGGAGAGAAAGAAGCGATTTAATGAAGAAAATCCCCTTGAGCAAGTAAGGGGATTTTTTTACTCTTTTAAACTAATCGCAAAAGATCCATCTGTTTCTTGAACAGACGCGAAAGCAACGCTTTTAATATTAGTGATGCCCTTTTCTTTTAATTCTTTATATAACCATTTTTCGTCTTTATGAATTAACTTTAAGTTATCGTATTGAATTTGCGAATCAACGATAAGGGCAATTGGTAATCCAGCATACGTAACATCTATGTTTAAATCTTTTGGAGTTAATGGTACAAGTTCACGCTTTGGTAAAATGCTAATGGCTCCATTCGCTTCTAAAATAGCATATTCAATTTCGTGAACACTTGGATATCCTGCGACGCGAAGGTTAGACAGTAGTTCAGCGATTGGATATCTACTTTTTTGTAAGTTTTCAAAAATAATATCACCATGTTTAATTAAAATGATAGGGTGCCCGAGAATAAAACGATTTAGTTTGTTTAGTAAGCTTAATTTTGTAAGAAGCAAATGTAAACATGTAATAACGACCATACCGAGAAAAGCTTGCAAAGCACCAGAGACAGGTATGGCCTGAAAAGCTAAATAAGATAAAAAGATAATAGCACCAAAATCATGAGGAGTTAGTTGTGCTAAAGCTGATTTACCGAGCATTTTAAGTGATAGTAAAAATAAGATGAAAAAGAACGATACGTTACATAAAAAGAGAAGCAATAGAGACACTCCTTCGTGCAAAGTTGTACTTACTGTTCCCGAAAGAAATATAAATATTACTTTCCAGAGGATAAATTAGGCTGAATTGGAATTTGTCTGTATACAAACAAATAAATGGATATTATCATGAAAGAAGCAAAGAACATAGGAGTATATGGATATGAAAAAGAAGAAAATAATTAAGTATATGATAGGCATTATAATCATTTGCACCGTTTATGCAGGATTTTTACAATATAACATTTATAAGCATGGACAGATGAATGCAGCCTACGATGCGGATTATATAATTGTATTAGGCTCGAAAGTAAATGGAACGAAACCGTCGTACTCATTGCAATATCGTATTGATAAAGCAGCTGAGTATTTACAATCACATGAGAAAACAAGTGCTATAGTATCTGGAGGGAAAGGAAAAGGAGAAGATATTTCAGAAGCATTAGCAATGAAAAATGGATTAATGAAACTAAAAATTGCAGAAGACCGCATTATAATGGAAGATAAGTCAACGAGTACAGATGAGAATATTAAATTCTCAAAACCTTTAATTCCAGACAATATGAAAAAAGGAATGATCGTAACAAACGACTTCCATATGTTTAGAGCGAAAAAAATAGCAGCCAAGCAAGGTTTACAATTAGAAGGTCTTCCGGCTGAAACACCGAAGCGAATTGTCATTCCATCGAATATACGAGAGTATTTAGCCATTACGCAATATTGGTTTATGAATCGAATATAGAGAAAAGTAATCCCGTCTGGAAGTCCAGTCGGGGTTGTTTTTGATGAAAATCTTACAAATATGTCATGTTCATGAAAGGTAAAGCGATAGTTTCTAGAATCGATTCCTGACATAATGAAGATAACAAAAACTATTTAGAGGTGAATCGGATGAAAGGAAATAATATATTATCTTCACTATGTTACTTTAGTATCTTTTTTGCACCATTTTTACTGCCAATTATCGTCTACTTCGTTGCGGAGGATGAAGTGAAATACCACGCGAAAAAAGCATTTTGGTCACATATTTTCCCGTATGCGGTTTTATTTGGTGGATTAGCAGTATCCGGCATATATGGTTTAAGCTTCAATCAATCTGATGGTGCTGGAGTTGGAATGATGATCACATATGCGGTGTTCATTCTTGTAGGGATTTATTACTTCATTTGGAATATCGTAAAAGGTGTTAAAGTTTTGAAAACAGCGTAATAAGACAAGAAATAATTTGATGTAAACCTGTCGGTATTTGTTGGTAAGTCGATATATTCGAAAAATCGTTGATATAATGCAAGGAATCGTCGATATAATTTCATTTACCGTACTAATAGAAGTTTTAAAAAGAGCAATTCAAAAAGAATTGCTCTTTTTGTGCTTATAAGTTGTGAATATTGAAAAAGGTATGTTAATTTTTCATTATGAAGAGAAAAAAGGAGTGTTTTTCATGAATGAGATCATACATAAAATGGAGCAACACGTTTCAGTTCGTAAATATAAAGAAGAATCAATTCCGAAAGATGTAGTAGAAAGAATGGTGCAAGCTGCGCAGCATGCTGCTTCCTCGCATTTTGTACAGGCGTATTCTGTTATATATGTAACAGATCAAGACCTAAAGGTTAAACTAGCAGAGCTATCCGGAAATCGTCACGTGAAAGACTGCGCAGCATTCTTTGTTTGTTGTGCAGATTTAAAACGACTTGAAATGGCGTGTGAACAGCATGGTACAGAGATTAAGCATGAAGGAGTAGAAGACTTTATCGTTGCGACGGTAGATGCTTCACTGTTCGCGCAAAACTTAGCGTTAGCAGCAGAATCGTTAGGATATGGTATTTGTTATATTGGTGGTATTCGTAATAACCCGAGAGAAGTAAGTGAATTGCTTCATTTACCAGATAAAGTATATCCTATATTCGGAATGACAGTTGGTGTACCAGATGAAAATCATGGAGTGAAACCGCGTTTACCAGTAGCAGCAATTCTTCATGAAAATGGGTATGATGAAAAGAAATATGATGAATTATTAAACGAATACGATGAAACGATGAGCTCGTATTACAAAGAAAGATCAGCAAACAAGAAAAACGTGACATGGACGGAATCAATGAGTTCGTTTATGGCTAAAGAAAAAAGAATGCATATGAAAGAGTTTTTAAGTGAAAAAGGATTTAATAAGAAATGAGAAAAAAGGCAGACCTGCATGCAGGTCTGCCTTTTTTGGAGGAGAAATATGATTGTCTCCGAATAAGTATAGGAGGGAGGAGATAATATGAAAAAAGCTTTAATCTTTTTATTCGATGGATTTGCAGAATTTGAAGTGAATATAGCGAGTTTATTTTTAATAAGTAAGGAATTCGAAATAATAACAGCATCGGTAGACGGAAAAACAGTTACAGGAGAAGGTGGTTTTTTATGTCAACCACATGTCTCTATCAAACATGTTGAAGTAGCAGATTATGAAGTGTTTATTGTACCAGGAGGACATATTTTTGATCATTTAGAAAATGAACAATTGTTATCGATCGTGAATGAATTACATAAGCAGAATAAATGGATAGCGGGTATTTGTGCAGGAACAGCTTTACTACATGCAGCAGGCGTGCTTAATAAGAAGAAATTCTCAACATCATTAACACCAGATGAAAAACAATTAGCGCATTTACATGAATGGGAATATAAACAAAATAAAGATGTAACCGTTGATGGGAAAATCATAACCGCGGTAGGATCTGCGTACGTGGAATTTGCTGCTGAAATAATGAAGCAGCTCAATTTATTTAACGAAGCTGAAGTGAAGGAGAACTTGCAATACTTTAAAAATGTAACAGAGCTTTGTGATGAAACGTTAGTTTAAGTGAATATAACAAGCGGCATAATAGCCGCTTGTTATCGTTTAAATCTATGAGTTTTTGTACAATTTCAAGCATCTATTGTCTTGAAAAGTTTACTTATAATAAATGCAAACTTTCAATAAGAAGATACATACCCGTACAACTCAAAAGGATGTACGTAAATATTTTAAAAATCCGTTGATTAAGCCATTTGAAAATAATTTGACCTATATACAAACCTAAAAAAACAATTGGGATTGCATAAAAACTGGATTCCCAAATTGTTTTGTTTGTCCCAGTGAAGAGTATTTGAGTTAGTAGGCTAATGAAATATATAAATAGATAAAAAGCCAATGTAGTTGCTCGTAACTTCTCCTTTTTCGTATCAGTTCCTGTAAAATAAAGTAACAGTGGAGGTCCTGGCATACCGATACTTGTCGTTAAAAGACCAGATAATCCGCCAACTATGAAATCTCTAGATTTTGTTGATTGAATCTTAAAGTTGCATATTAGCATCAACGTTAATAGTAAGAGAAGGATGCTAATTGCTAATTTAAATGTGTTGATGTTAATGGAAGTGAAAATGATAATACCAAAAGGAACACCAATTATACTTCCGAAAATTAATCTTTTCAATAGAATAAAATCAATGTCCATTCTTATTTTCCAGATGAGTGATATGGAAATAATTAATGATAAAATGATATTTATTTGTATAGCTTCTTGTGGTAGAAATAACATGAGTAAGAAAGGTGTTGCCATAATAGAAAAGCCAAAACCTGTACTCGTTTGTAAAATAGAAGCTACTAATATAATACATATGAAAATGAATGTAATCTCCAAAATAGCCCTCCTACGTAATCAAATCCAATACATATTTTAACATAAAGTGAAACTTTAATCAGTGGGGCTTACTGTCCTTTAAAACGGGAAAAAAGCGGCTAAATAGCCGCTTTTTTCTCGCATTTAATATTCCAATGATGACCCTGTAGCCTTAAAATATTTTTCTCGTGAAGGCGTCATTACCCGGATTGCTAATAAACAGGAAAGGAAAAGAATGAGTAATGAGCTACTGATTACAGTGATTTGAACGGAAAGAAGTTGTGCTGATGCTCCAATTGCTAAAATGAAAAAGATTTGGATGAAATTTTTTATGGAATCAAACACGCTATCGATACGTCCTATCATATGTACAGGGATGTTATTTTGATAAAATGTTATAAAGCCGGTACCAGCAAATGATGAAGAAATACCAAGTAAAATGAAACCGCTCGCTGCGATTATAAATGAATTTGAAAAGGCGAAAATTACATAACCTATTGCTGTGAATATCGTACCGAATCCGATACAATGTTGAATCGGTAATCGTTTAGCAAAGAGAGAAACAAGAAATGAACCGAAAATATATGCAGCACCAGTTATACTAACAAGCATGCTATATTCCATGTCGGATAAAAACAGTACTTGTTTTGTGAATACAACTTCTTGTGAATCGAGCGCCATAGAAACAAGCATAGTGGCTTGAAATAAAACGAATATGAGAATGATGTAAGTTTCAGTTCGAGCGAATGAAAAAACTTGTTTCCAATCACTTCGTAATGTTTGTACGAAAGTATTTGCAACTTCTTCGTTTTGCTTTGTTTGTAGTGTAATGTTTGGTAAGAAATAAATGAGAATAGTAGAAAGTAGAAAGGAAAGTGAGTTGCAGTAAATTACAAAGGATGCTGAGTACGTGGTGAGAAGTATTCCAGCAAGGGCTGGACCGATAATAAAAGCCCCGCTTGTACAAAAGTTATTCCAAGCGTTGAATTGAGCGCGTTCTTCAGCTCGTATGAGCATCGTTCTATAAGAAAATGATGCTGGATCGAAAAATGATATAGCGATGCGAGTTAAAAAGATAAAAATATAAATGGCCCAAATAGAATCAAATAGTGGAATACAGCCAATGAGAGCTGCCCGAATTATACCTGTGATGAGCATAATGGACCGTTTGTTTAATCGATCTACTATGCTACCAGACCATATTTTTGTAACAACGGTCGCAATTGGACCAACAATCCATAATCCTGCTACAGCAGCAGGGGAGTTTGTGCTATTTAACACCATTAAGTTTAGGGCGATGAGATACATAAAATCACCTAAACGAGAAATTCCTGTTCCCGACAATAATAATAATTTATTTTTCATAAGCAGTTGGACCTTTCTTTCATTGTTTTTTAATCCTGCAGGAAATAGCGTATTCCTCTTCGGAGTTTGATTGACGAGCGGTTTTGTTTTCCCAGCGTAATAAAACTTGTGTAACTTCCCAAATAAGCTGTTGTAATTCCTCTGGAGTTAAAAATAAATGAGATACAATATGACTGCCTGTATTCGTTCCTTCTGTGCCGCTTTCTTCAATATAGAAATGAGCAGATTTTGCCTTGTAATATTTTTCAATAATTCCTCGTTTTTCTTTCGTGTCTACTAATTCAAGTAATCCTCCATCATATAAAATTTGAACGTGATAATGAACGCTACCAGCAGATTTATTTAGTTTAGTAGCTACTTGTTTTGCTGTGAGTGCCTCGTCTTTTAAAAGGTGAAGAATTTGAATGCGAGTTGCATTAGAAATGAGCTTCTGCTGCTCAGCTGAAATAGTAAGTCTATCGTCAAACATTATGATATCTCCTTTCTTATGATCTAAATTTATTGTACATTCTAAAAAATTAGAACGTAAGGGAAATAAATCGCCTTTTTCCTTTATATTTCGACATAAATAAAAATAGCATGTACATAAACATGCTATTAAGTGTTAGTAGATTCTTCACTCAGTTTCCCGCGATAAAACAGGTAAAGCCATATAAAACTAACAAAAATACAGCATAGAGCTAATAGGCTACCAATAATTTGCGGAGAAAGAATTTCTAAAAGCGCTCCTGTAAAAAACATGGATAACTGAATAAGTGATCCGTAAATGGAATAATGGAATGAAAAAACTTTACCCATCATATTTTCATTCGTATAAGTTTGAAGTAATGTCGTATCAAGTGGAACGATAATTCCTCCTGCTATGCGCATACAGAGCAATGTAATGATACCGATAATAAGTTGATCGGACAAAATGAATCCGAGAAAGAAAATTCCTTGTAGGAAATAGGCCCAACCGAATACTTTTTTCATTTTTTCTTCATTTTTAGATATATAAAGGTTAACGAGGAGGCTTCCAATCATAAGCCCAGCCCCTTGAATCGTATATAAAATTCCAATGTTGGTGTGGAAAATCTTTTCGGCATAGATCGTTAGAAGTAGCTGATAAGCGCCTCCAATAATACCCCATGAAATGCCGACAAGAATTAACGTTAAAATGATTTTTGTTTGTAATATGTATGTGTACCCATCTTTTATATCAGTAAAAAATGCTTTTTTCTTGTTACAAGTATCATGAGAAGGGACATTCATATTATAAATAAAATAGGCTGAAATAAAGTATGACAGGCTATTTACTAAAAAAGCGAACTCAATATGTAAAGATTGTGCAATTATCCCGCCTAGAGAAGCCCCCATAATAGACATAAAACCATTAATTGTATTAGAAAGAGAGTTAGCAGTTACGAAATGATTTTGGTGTACGATATTTTTTAAGGTTGCTTGTTTAGCTGGTTCAAATAAACAAGAAAGTACGGATAAACATATGTTAGAAATGAAAATAATCTCAATTTTATATAATGCAAATAAGTAAGTGAGGACGATCATGCCTCGTAAAAAATCGGTAAAAATCAGAATCTTCTTTTTAGAAAAACGATCTACAACTCCGCCTATAAAGGGGCTAAGAAGTAGCTGTGGTAAACCTTTACTTATAAAAGTGAGTGCAATCATAAACGAAGATTCCGTTATGCTATAGACGAATGTTACTAAAGCTACAGTATGAAACCAATCTCCAAGTACACTTAATGTTTGACCGTAAAATAGTTTTTTGAAGTTACTATTTGTTTTAAGAAGTGCGGAATAAGAAACTGACATAAAATTTAATCTTTATGTAATGATGATGCTTGAACTTGTTTTTTCCACTCGCTTAAATACACTTTCTCCGCTGTAGGAAGTCCAACAGGTAATTGTGCGATCAATTCTAAACTATTTCCGTCAGGATCATTAAAGTATACGGCGGCATGTGCTAATTCTGGAAAAACAATCGGCTCAATTGGTTCCATTCCAAAATCTTTTCTTGCTGAAATTCCTTTTTGGTTTAGCCAGTGTATTGCATTTTCTAAATCATGTAAGCTTACTTGAAAGGCGATGTGTCGTAAAGAGGGGTGATAATTAACTTTGTATTCTGTGCCTTCCCAAAGACCGAGCCAACTTTCGTTTTCTTTAATCCAAAAGAAAGCAATATCATCTCCTCTTTTATATAATTTCAGTCCAAGTGATTCATAAAAAGATATTGATATCTCTAAGTTACTGACAGGTAAGTGTGCTTCGTAAAGACCTTTAATCATTGTAATCCTCCTTAGTAAAACATTTCTTATTTCATAGTAAACGTTTTTTTATTAGTTGAAATCACAAAAAAGAGGGATATCACTTCATACGAAAGTATGAAAAAACAGCTCAAATATGAGCTGTTTTCGTATAGTTTTTCGTTCATTTGTTAAGGATAGGATATATTAGTATCCGTATCCGCCGCCACCCCAGCAGCTACATCCGATGATGATTAGAAGGATGAATAGTACGATAAGCAAAGCAAATCCACCGCCGAAACCAGAGCAACTTCCACCATAGCTCATATGTTTTCCTCCTTTTGAGTAAGTTAATCTATATAATTCATGGACTACTATATACAGTATGTTTTTTGTATGGAAAAGGAGCCAGTCTCTTTTGTAATTAGACAAACGCCTGTATGGTTATTTTGATTGTATATTGTGCTAGGGGTATGTGAAGAAATCATTATATATTTTGCAATTTGTTCATAAAAAAACATAAAAATTGTAAAAAAAACCATTTTTATATTTTTTTATGAGAGGATTTGTACTATAATTTTACAAGTAATATTATGGGAAAAGGGAGTTTTAGTAAAGAGATGGAGATGGGAAAATTACACAATAAAATAGAAAACAAAAAGAAAGAGCTAATCCAACTTGTTGCTAGACACGGATTGGATCATGATAAAGTTTTGTTATTTAGCCGAGATTTAGATATACTTATTAATAAGTTTATGAATGTAAAAGATAAAGTACACAAATAAATAATTTGTAGTTTTTTATATTAAGATATTTTGTAAAAAAGGAGAGAAAAGTATTTGGAACATTTACAAGAAGAGTTATATAAACAAATAAAAGAAGAAAAAGGTATTGTTACAATTTTTTTAAAGAGTGGCGTTAGAATAGTAGGAGAAGTTGTTGCGATAGACAAATTTACCGTTTTAATGTTAGTTGATGGAAAACAACAGCTTATATACAAGCAGGCTATATCAACGATAATAAAATAAGACACTCATATTGAGTGTCTTTTCATTATCGTTTGCAAGCTTCCACGTCAATGCCGGCAGCCAGTAATTTCTTTTCTCCATCTTGTTCAATCATTTTTTGTAATTTAGATAGGAAAGAATCAAAGTTTGTATGCTTTGCTACTTGGAATGTCATTTTATGCTCAATTGGTAGCCACGTATCAATATTAGCTTCGTTATGCTGAATTTTCACCTCAAGCTTATCAAGTGCGTTAGCTACTTTTGCTTCGTACGTTTCTTTCGCTTCAAACTCCATCCATAAATCATATAATTCCTCACCGAGAGAACCTTTTAATGTTCGTTTAATATTTACAATGGCTTCTTGCTCATTTATTTGTTTTTGTAATTGTAATTCATGACTATTCATTGTATCAAAAGCAGGAATATCACCAGCTTCTGCTTCGACTAGGTCGTGAATAATAACCATTTTAAGTAATTTTTCAATATTTACTTTTTGATCTAAATAAGGCTCAACTAAAATGGCCATTAGAGACATGCGCCACGTATGTTCAGCAACGCTTTCTTGACGTCCGTTAGAAAGCCAGCTATGTCGCATTTCATATTTTAGTTTTTCTGCTAGTGCAATGACTTGTAAAATGTTATGTTCCATTGTGATCCTCCTCATATTTCCATACTATAATTTTAATATGGAAATGAAATGTGTCAATTTTATGAGTATATTGCGATAAACAGATGATAAGCGTATAATACTTATTATATGTGAAAACGCATTATTAAAATAAAAAAATGTTTTATAAAAATGAAAAGGAAAGGGCAGGAATATGGGAGACGAAAATCAAGGATTTGCTAGACCACAAAGAAGAAAAAGGAAGTTTGACATTTCTAGCCCAGTCGGCATTATAGTAGGTTTTGCTATAGTGATAGCGGCAATTATGATTGGCGGCGGCGGAATAAAAGCTTTTAAAAACTTTTTAGATGTTTCATCTATTTTAATTGTCATAGGGGGAACTACAGCGACAATTGTTGTGGCATATCGATTTGGAGAAATAAAAAAATATACGAAAAGCATTTTTACTGTTTTACATAGAAAAGAAGAAAATTTAGAACAGTTAACGGATTTATTTGTTGATTTTTCAAAAAAGTCTAAAAAACACGGCCTACTTTCTTTAGAAGTTGATGGAGAGCAAGTAGACAATCCTTTTATTCAAAAAGGAATTCGATTAATGTTAAGTGGTTACGATGAAGATGAATTAAAAGAAGTGTTAATGAAAGATGTTGAAACGGAAGTGTATGAGTTAAGAAAAGGGGCAGCATTATTAGATAAAATTGGCGATTTCGCTCCAGCTTGGGGCATGATAGGGACTTTAATCGGTCTTATCATTATGCTTCAAAACTTGCAAGACACATCGCAAATTGGTACAGGGATGGCAGTTGCGATGTTAACGACATTGTATGGGTCAGTACTTGCAAATATGATTGCAATCCCTCTTGCTGAAAAAGTGTATCATGGTATTGAAGATTTATATACAGAGAAGAAGTTTGTTATTGAAGCGATTTCAGAATTATATCGCGGTCAAATTCCTTCTAAATTAAAGTTGAAACTCGATACATATGTATACGAAACAAAGGTAAAAAAAGTAAAACGAGCAGCCTAATATTTCAAGGAGTGGTATGGTTATGATGAAACGACCGCAAAAGGGATCGCCTCGTTGGATGACGACTTTTACAGATTTAACGATGTTATTATTAACTTTCTTTGTATTACTAGTTGCTACATCAAAGCAGGATGCAGTAAAATTGTCAAAGATGCTTGAAAAGTTTAGTGACGTGGAGCAAGTAGATGCGAAAGTAATGGAAAATACAATACCAGATATTTCACATGAAAAAAATGATGAAAAAATGGTCTCTAAAAAGAGAATGGACGAATTATATAAAAAGTTAAAAGCATATGTAGATAATAACGGTATTAGTCAAGTGAATGTATATCGAGAGGATACGGGAGTAAGCGTCGTTATAGTAGATAATTTAATATTTGATACGGGTGACGCGAACGTTAAACCGGAAGCGAAAGAGATAATAAGTCAATTAGTTGGGTTTTTCCAATCAGTACCAAATCCGATTGTTGTTGAAGGGCATACAGATAGTAGACCGATTCATAATGACAAATTCCCTTCTAACTGGGAGCTGTCTTCAGCAAGAGCAGCAAATATGATTCACCACTTAATCGAAGTGTATAATGTGGATGATAAAAGGCTAGCTGCGGTAGGATATGCAGACACAAAGCCAGTTGTACCAAATGATTCACCGCAAAATTGGGAGAAAAACCGTCGCGTTGTCATTTACATAAAAGAATAGAATATTATCATTTTAATAATAAAATAATGAAAATACGAAAATTCTTTTAAAAAAATATTAAATTTTATCATTTTATTTTGTATAATGAGTGAGAATGATAAGGTGAAATATTAAGATATATTTATACATAGAAGGAGAGAATTAAAAAGAATGGCACATAAAATTTTAGTTGTAGACGATGCGATGTTCATGCGAACGATGATTAAAAACTTATTAAAAAGTAATTCTGAATTTGAAATTATTGGTGAAGCAGAGAATGGAGTAGAAGCAATTCAGAAGTTTAAAGAACTTCAACCGGATATTGTAACATTAGATATTACTATGCCAGAAATGGACGGACTTGAAGCGTTAAAAGAAATTATTAAAATTGATTCAAGTGCAAAAGTTGTTATTTGTTCTGCAATGGGACAACAAGGTATGGTATTAGATGCAATTAAGGGTGGAGCAAAAGACTTTATTGTAAAGCCGTTCCAAGCGGATCGAGTAATTGAAGCTTTAACAAAAGTAGCAAACAGCTAATATAGAAGGGGTGCCACAAGGAATCTAAACATTGATAGCGGATATGCGTGTGGCCCCCTTTTTTCTTGCTTTAAAACACTAAATTGTTATACATAAATGAAATGTTTGTTAGACAGGTAGGGGATGAAAATGCAAACAGATCTATTAAATATATTTTTTGAGGAATCAGAAGAACATTTACAGTCGCTAAATGAAAATGTGCTAATTTTAGAACAGAATCCTGCTGATATGAGTGTAGTAGGAGAAATATTCCGCTCAGCCCATACATTTAAAGGTATGTCAGCGAGTATGGAATTTACGGAAATGGCGGATTTAACGCATAAAATGGAAAACGTTTTAGATGAAATTCGTCATGGGAATATAGTTGTAAATGCAGAGATTATTGATGTGATTTTTGAGTGCATTGATAATTTAGAGAAGATGGTTGCAGATGTGCAACAAGGCGGAATGGGCAATATTGATGTAATTACAACTAAGCAGAAATTAGAAGCATTATTGAATGGCAATGTAGAAACTCCTGCGGAATATATTGAGCAAGAACCTATAAATAATGATAATGCAGTTTCGCATGAAGTGCATATAACTGTTGAGCAACATGCTATTTTAAAAGCAGTACGTGCAATTATGTGTATTGAAGCACTGCAAAATGTAGGTAATGTACAAAAAACAGTTCCAAGTATTGAAGAAATTGAAGCAGATGCTTTCGGGTTTGAGTTCACAGTATTTATGGATACTGATCAAAGTGAAGAAGAATTAAAACAAGTAGTGCTTCATGTTTCTGAAATTGAGAAAGTAGAAGTGAAGCAAGGACATACATTAAAAGAAGTAGTCTCGAAAGAATTGGGTACACAAGAAGCTATGCAGGAAGATATACAAGCGGCTACGCATGTGGAATCAACTAAAGAAGTATCGAAGCAATCTGCTAATGCTACACCTGCTAAAAGCGCTGCAAAAACGAAAAATGGTAAAGTGGAAAATCGTTCCATACGTGTTCAATTGGAAAAAATTGAAAGATTAATGAACATGTTTGAAGAAAGTGTAATTGAGCGTGGTCGTATAGATGAATTGGCACAAGCAATTCAAAACAAGGAATTAATTGAGCATTTAAATCGATTAGGCGATATTTCAAAAGATATTCAAAATGTACTACTAAACATGCGTATGGTACCGATAGAAACTGTTTTCAATCGTTTCCCGCGTATGGTACGTATGTTAGCGAAAGATTTAGGGAAGAAAATCGATTTACAAATTACAGGTGAAGACACCGAAGTTGATAAAATTGTTATTGATGAAATCGGTGATCCACTCGTCCATTTAATTCGTAATGCAATTGATCATGGGGTTGAAACTGTTGAACAACGTCGTGATGCAGGAAAAAATGAGACAGGTACGATTAAATTAGAAGCGTTCCATAGTGGAAATCATGTCGTTATTCAAATTACGGATGATGGAAATGGAATTCATAAAGGGAAAGTATTAGAAAAAGCGATTAAAAATGGTGTTGTAACAGAATCTGAGGCAAATAAATTAACGGACCGTGAAGTATTTGATTTGATTTTCCAACCAGGATTTAGTACAGCTGAAGTTGTATCAGACCTTTCTGGGCGTGGCGTTGGATTAGATGTAGTGAAACATACGATCCATAGTTTAGGTGGACACTTAATTATTGATTCTGAAGAAGGGAAAGGTAGTACATTTAGAATTGAACTGCCATTAACGTTGTCCATTATTCAATCTATGCTTGTTCAAACGAATGATAAACGTTATGCTTTCCCTCTTGGCAATATTGTTGAAGCAATTCGGATTAAAAAAGAAGACATCCAATCCTTACAAGGAAAAGATGTGTTAAATTACCGTAATCAAATTATTGAAGTGAAGCATTTAAGTACTGTATTTGGTGAGAAAACAGTAGATGAGGCGTTTGCGTCATATGATGGTCAAATGGTTCCTGTGTTAATTGTTCGTAATACACATCGCAGCTATGGACTTATTGTAAACACAATTATCGGTCAAAGAGAAATAGTCTTAAAGTCATTAGGTGACTTCTTTGCAGAGAGTTCTAATTATTTCTCTGGTGCGACAATTCTCGGTGATGGACGAGTGGTCCTCATTTTAAACCCAGAAGGTTTATAATAGGAATGAAGGAAAGCTCCCCACTTGTATACAATTGGGGAGCTTTTTGGTTAATCGTTACTAATCTAAAAATGGGAATAAATACATATTAACGTTTTATATAATAAGTTTGTTAAAATAAAATGAGAGTTTATAGCATTTGATAGAAAAACAGAAATGAGGAGGCAGAGAAAATGCCTGAGCAACACACAAAAGGGGATACGAGCACAATTGTGCTAGAAAAAGAAAATGAGCATTTAACGCCTCAAGAATGCGATATTCTTGGCGAAATTGCAAATATATCATTTGGTTCAGCTTCGACTGTATTATCAACAATCTTAAATAGGCAAGTAAGTATTACTGCTCCTCGCATAGAATTGGTAGATTTATATGATTCAAGCGACGTCGAAGTTCCACACGTTGTATTAAACATTCATTTTACAAAAGGATTAGATATGGAAAACCTTCTTGTCCTTAAGCAAGATGTTGCATTATCCATTGCTGATTTAATGATGATGGGAACAGGTGAAGTGGAAGACGGAAAAGAACTTGGTGAATTAGAGCTAAGTGCTGTACAAGAAGCGATGAATCAAATGATGGGGTTCGCAGCTACATCTATGTCAGAATTCTTTCAAGATACAGTAGATATGTCTCCGCCGACAATTAAAGTTGTAAAGTTATCAGAAGAAATGGAGAAAATTTCTGAGATTGATGGGAATCAAACGATTGTTAAAGTATCGTTTGATTTAAAGATAGATAATCTTGTAAACTCTAAACTTGTGCAAATTGTTTCAGTTGAACATGCGAAACGAATGGTAAATAAATTAATGCAATTATCTGGTGGAGTAGAAGAAAAAGATGAGCCAGCAGAAATAGTGGAAACTGAGATTGTAGAAGAACAAGTTGAAAAAGAGCATTTAACACAAGAAGAGAAAGACGTCCTTGGTGAAATTGCTAATATTTCAATTGGTTCGGCTTCAACAGTATTGTCAACACTATTAAATCAGCCAGTTACAATTAGTACGCCCAATGTAGAATCAATCAATGTTCGTCATTATGACGGAGTACCAGTCCCGTTTGTTATTTTAAATGTTGATTTTGTTGAAGGGCTAAAGAATGAGAATGTATTCGTATTTACGAAAGATGTCGCTTTAACAATGGTAGATTTAATGATGATGGGAACAGGGGAAGTTGATCCAGAGAAGGAGCTTAGTGAATTAGAACTGAGTGGGATTAAAGAAATCATGAACCAAATGATGGGGCATGCTGCGACGGCGATGTCAGAAATGTTTCAAGAAAAAATGGACATGACACCACCAAATGTTAAATTCGTAACGTTAAAAGAAGAAATGGAATATTTGGGAGAGTCAATGAAAGTGGACGAACTCGTCCAAATTACGTTCAACCTTGAAATTGGCGACCTGCTTCAATCGAAAATGTATCAAATTTTACCGATTTCAGAAGCGAAAGAAATGGTAAGAAGACTTCTATATCCAATGGTGGAAGAGGAAGAAGAGATTGTTACGGAAGAAATTGAAGAAGAAAAAATTGTAGAACCTGTTGTGCAAACTATTGAATTTAAAGAAGTAAAACAAATGGAACCAGTATACATGGACACATCCATCTTACAAAATGTAGAAATGAATGTGAAATTTGTATTTGGAAGCACAGTGAAAACAATTCAAGATATTTTAAGTTTACAAGAGAATGAAGCGGTTGTACTAGATGAGGATATTGACGAGCCAATTCGTATTTATGTAAATGATGTATTGGTGGCGTATGGTGAACTTGTAAATGTAGATGGATTTTTCGGAGTAAAAGTGACGAAATCGCTATAAGTCGTTGAAATAGGAGTTTGAGCTAGTAGATGAAAAACGTAAAGTTTTTTCTAATGAGCTGGTTATTCATAAATGTGTGTCTGTTCTTCCCTCTGCAAAGTCAGGCGGAAGAACAAATTGAGCCAGATCAAAAACTAAATGAAATGAATGTACAAGAAGAAAACAAAGAAGTTCAAGAGCAGCCAGAGCAAGTGGAAGTGAATCAAGGTAAAGAGGAACAACAAGAAGTAGCAAATGAACAAGAAATCGAAAAAAAGATAGAAACGGATCAAGGGGTTATTACAGTAAATAAGCCAGAATTAAAAGTTGGCGAAGAAGTGCGGGTTATTGTAGAGCCGAAAGAGCAAAATGTTCAAAGTATAAAAGGTATTTTGCGCTTGCCAAAAAACGGCGATCAGTATGAACAAGAAAGAGTGCTATCGTTTAAGTATGAAGAGGAAACGAAGCGATGGATTGCTAACTACAAGGTCGAGACTTTTGATTTGCAAGGTGATTGGAATCTTCAGCTCATTCAAAGTTCTAAAGAAACTGAGAAAGAAGAGCTTATAGAAAATGAAGTGAAAGTCCCATTTATTCGTATAAATAATGACACGCCAACAATAGATAAAGAGCTACCGAAGTTGCGTAAAGTTACTGTTGACGAGGCAAAAGAGAAGCTAATTGAACGGAAACAAGGCGATTCTATACGTGTGCGAGTGAAGGCGACAGACGTAGAATCAGTTGTGAAAGAAGTTCGTGTTACATTAAAAGGGAAAGAAAATAAAGAGATTACATTTTTATTAGATTACAATAAGCGCGACATGGATTGGCAAAAAGTATTTGAAATAACGGATGCGTTGCCAATCGGGACGTACGAAATATTTGTAGAGATAGTGGATGCGGCCGGCAATAAACTGGTTGAAGAAAGTGAGTACATCGTTTCTATTTTAGAGCAAAAACCAGAAGATAATAAAAAGGTAGAAGAACGAGAGAATGAAGATAAATTAGAAGATAAGGAAGAACCTGAGAAAGAACCAGAGAAAGAACCAGAGAAAGAACCAGAGAAAGAACCAGAGAAGCAGGAAGACTCAAAAATAGAGATTCCGCTCCTGGAAGAAAAACCGCCAGTTGTTCAAATTCCGAAGCAAGAAGAGAAAATAAACGATTTTATAAAAGAGCCGCTGAAAGAGAAAGAAGGAATTACTTACTTTATAAAAGAGCCGCTGGGAAATCATAAGGAAGTAAGTGATGGAAAGGCTCAAAAAGAGAACAAAAGTAGAAATGACAATGGAGTCGTTTCGAAAAAGAAAGAACCAATAGAAGAACCGCAAAAGAAAAAAGAAGACAGTAGCGAACAAGGAATACAAGCTTCTAATGTATTTGCTATTATGTCAGGTTTCTTCGTATTGTTTTTAGTTTTAAAAAGTAATAAAGAATGGGGCTAATTATTTCATAGTAGTGGAGGCGCTTAGATGGAGATTAAACGTACGACAATTGAAAATAAGACGCTACAACCATTAAAACAGCCTGCAGCTATTTCGGAACATGAAATCCAGAAAGAACGAAAGCATAGTAATCTAGTGTTTACTGGACAGTCTAAGATTATTTCGAAAAATAATGAAATAGGAATTTTACTTGCGAGTTTAGGTGATGGAAAGGTTATGAAGGAAATGCTTTCTAAAGAGATGGATACAGTACTGCAACTCTTTAAAAAGTTGCATACGTTATCTGGAGAAGGGAAGCAAACAGAAAAAGTATTTGAACAAGTAATGAGAAGTTTACAAGGGCTTGTTAAGCAGGCGCATATAAAAGAACTTCCTTTGTTAGATGGAACGTATGATTTCGCAGAAGTGCAACTATCATTTGGTAGAAAGGTACATATTCCGTTATTAGATGTAAGTGCACTCATTTCTAGAGTGGAAAGTGATTCTTCAGAAGGAAATATAAATTTAATGGTAACGGTTATTACTGCTTACATAACGAAATTGTCTAACGAAACTATTTTAATTAGCGTTACAGATCGCACAGCTAAAGAGCGGGATGTAAGTGTATGGAGAGCGCTCGCAGAAATGAATATGACACAATTATCACAGGCCCTGAAACAAACGATGCAAGAACATAAATGGCCTATGACATTTCTTTTTCTCTTTGTATGGATTGTTGCTATTATTTTAATTCGAGTTATATAAAAAGGTCGTCACTTTACATTGTGACGACCTCTTTTATATTTTTTCGTAGAAGAATGTATCAAATCTCTGAAGATTATAACGTTCAGGTGTTAAAATTTGTTCGGTACTACCAACAAATAGTACGCCGCCTTTTCGTAAAGAACGACTAAACTTTTCATAAAGTTTTACCCTTGCTTCTTCAGTAAAGTATATCATTACGTTGCGACAAATGATTAAATCGTAATTTGTATCGAACGACTGCATTAACAGGTCGTGTTGTTTGAACGTGACGTTTTGCTTAATATTTTGATGTAATGAATATATATCATTTTCTTTTGTGAAATGACGTTCTTTCAAATCGATAGGTAATTCTTTTAAAGAACGTTCTGTATATTGACCGCGTTTTGCAGTTTCTAAAATGTGAAAATCAAGATCTGTTGCTTGTATTTCAAAACGAAATGGAGCTAGATGCTTCGATAAAATTAAAGAGAGTGTATATGGTTCTTCACCGGCAGCGCAAGCGGCACTCCATACTTTTAATTTTCCGTTATTTTGTTCAAGTAATTTTGGTAGTGCTTTCGTCTCTAACGTTTGCCAACGTTCTTTATTTCTGAAAAATTCTGAAACGTTAATTGTAATATAATCAATAAAACTTAAAAATAAATTTTGATCGGTACGTAAATTGCTTAGAAAACTAGTGTAGTTCTCAAAGCCTTTTCTCGAAATAAAAGCATCGATTCTACGACGCATTCTATCTTGTTTATATGAAGCGATATCCATATTGAATTGTTGTTTAAAACTCGCGATAAAATGATCATAATCTTGTTCAATTATCATATTTATAATAGGCACAATAACGATATTGTGCCTCCCCCTTTACATCATACGGATTTTTTGTTCAAAGTTTTTTTTCATCTGTTTTTCATGTAAACCTGGTAAATCATAAATAACAGCATCAATTCCTGCTTCTTTTGCAACGTCAACGGGAATGACAGATGTATGCTTGTCCCCATTATAAAAACAGAGAACTAAATCGGTATCTTCGATTATTTGTTTTACAAAAAACATATAATCGGATCGGTAAATGGAGTCGGAAGGATGATCAAAAGCGACGTACTCGGCTCCGTGTTTTTTTAAGTAATCAACGACCTCTTGAAATTCATCTGTTAATGCTTGTAACGGCTGTAGCGTGTAAAGGCATAAATTTTGAGCGAGTCTTTCGTTTTCGATGAAAAAACGAAGAATCTCATTTTCGATAGATTTATAACATAATATGTAAATTTTATGTTTGTGAGCATAGTCAGTTAAAAATTTTTTTATTTCTTCTTGATCTAATGCTGTTAATTGATTTGAACCACAAAGAAAAATATTCATAGATTTGTGCCACCTCATGCTAAATTGTAACATATCTTTTATAAAAAATAACTGCAAAATATTAGTGTTCAGAGTATAATTATAAATAACTGGATTTTACGATTAAGTTTAGGAAGAAATAAAAAAATAAATAGGTGATATATATGCTGCGTTCGATCTCGCATAATCCAATTTTATCGCATATACCGCCTGCTACTCAAATGCCGAAAGAAGCAAATGTCAGGACAGGACTTGCATTTTCGGATAATTTGCATGCAGATCCGAAAAAAGATAAATTGCTAGAACAAATGGAAGCATTTGTCGATAACATTGGAGAAATTAAAGAGAAAATTGAAATGGAATTAACGCTTGATAATGTAATGGAATACAAAAATACAGTAAAATCATTTTTGAATTTTTACGTAGATAATGTATTGCAATATAAAGATGTCATGTCGCGTCATCCGCGTTACGGATATTCACAGAAAATGACGATTGTGAAACAGGCGGAAATGGGATTAAATGAGTTAGAAGATGTTATGAATTTAATTAATACGAAAACGGGACATTTAGAAATGTTAAATCAAATTGGAGAGATTCACGGTTTAATTGTAAATTTAGTCTTGTAAAAGGAAGGAAGCTATATGTACATACAATTATATGAAAAGCTTGTTATTATTCAAAAAGCGTATGAAAATATTCAAATGCTCGGAGAACAAATATATGAGAATTTGAAACATAAAAATGTAAATGCAGTTCAAAAATTGCAAGTAGAGCAATTGCAGTACATTGATGGTTTAAAAAAGTTATCAAGTTCATTTGAAGAAATGGTTGTTCAGTTTTGTAAAGAAAAGGGCGTGGAACCATTTCGTGTAAGTGCATTATTTTCGCATTTTTCTAACGAAGAAATTGAAAAAATGGAAGAATTACAAAAAAATGTAGCTGAATTAGAAGAGAATGTAAAAATGATTCTTTTGAAAAATCAATATTACTTAAACGTACTATTAAAAACTACAGAAAGTATTGTGGATTCCGTTTCTGAATATAATTTAGAGCGAAACAATAATTCACAAATCTTTATGAACGAACTATTGTAAAGGGGAAGTGAAACATTATGAGATTATCTGATTATAATACGCCGCTATCGGGTTTATTAGCGGCACAAATGGGATTACAAACGACGAAACAAAATTTATCTAACATTCATACGCCTGGTTATGTGCGTCAAATGGTGAATTACGGATCGGCTGGGGCAAGTCAGGGCTATTCACCGGAACAAAAAATAGGTTACGGTGTACAAACGTTAGGCGTTGACCGTATTACAGATGAAGTGAAGACGAAACAGTTTAACGATCAATTATCTCAACTCTCTTACTATAACTACATGAATTCGACTTTATCACGTGTAGAATCTATGGTTGGAACGACAGGGAAGAATTCATTATCTAGTCTAATGGATGGCTTCTTCAATGCCTTTCGTGAAGTTGCAAAAAATCCAGAACAACCAAATTACTATGATACATTAATTTCTGAAACTGGGAAGTTTACAAGTCAAGTAAATCGTCTAGCGAAAGGCTTAGATACAGCAGAAGCACAAACGACAGAAGATATTGAAGCGCATGTCAATGAATTTAATCGTCTTGCTGGCAGCTTAGCGGAAGCGAATAAAAAAATTGGACAAGCAGGTACACAAGTGCCAAATCAACTTTTGGATGAACGTGATCGTATCATTACAGAAATGTCTAAGTATGCAAATATAGAAGTGTCTTATGAATCTATGAATCCTAATATCGCGAGTGTTAGAATGAATGGTGTTTTAACAGTAAATGGACAAGATACATATCCACTTCAATTAAATAAAGAAAAAGAACCAATGACTGCTGAAATTTACGGTTCGGAAATTCCTTTAACTAGTGGAGCAATCCAATCAGCGATCGATACGAAAGCGAAGATTGCTAGTTATAAGAAAAACCTTGAAGAATTAATGATTTCTGTAAAGAATGAAGTGAACACAGAAATGGGAAAAGAGTTCTTTGTGGAAGATCAAGCGAAAGATATGAAATTAAACCCTGAATTTGCAAAAGATGTTTCGAAAATGAAAATATCAGCTGAAACAGCAAATAAACTAGCAGCAATTACAGATGGAAAGTATAAAGAAGGCCTTTCTTATAAACAAGCATTAGACCAATTCGTAGTTGGTGTTGCATCTGATAAAAGTGCAGTGAATGCTTATCAAAAAATTCATGGGGATTTATTAGAGGGGATTCAGCAAGAAAAAATGGGTGTTGAAGGCGTTAATATGGAAGAGGAAATGGTTAATTTAATGGCCTTCCAAAAATATTTCGTTGCAAACTCTAAAGCTATTACTACGATGAATGAAGTGTTTGATAGTCTATTTTCGATTATTCGATAAGTGATAGTAATTGATTGGAAATATATAAGGAGGAGATAGAAATGAGAGTATCTACATTTCAAAATGCAAGCTGGGCAAAGAATCAGTTAATGGATTTGAATGTGCAACAACAATACCATCGAAACCAAGTAACTTCAGGGAAGAAAAACCTTCTTATGAGTGAAGATCCACTTGCAGCAAGTAAATCATTTGCAATTCAACATTCATTGGCGAATATGGAGCAAATGCAAAAAGATATAACGGATTCCAAAAACGTATTAACACAAACTGAAAATACTTTACAAAGTGTTTTGAAGTCATTAACAAGAGCAGACCAATTAACAGTACAAGCATTAAATGGGACAAATAGTGAAAAAGAATTGCAGGCTATGGGTGTAGAGATTGATCAAATTTTAAAACAAGTCGTATATTTAGCGAATACGAAAGAACAAGGTCGTTATATTTTCGGTGGTGATAGTGCAGAGAAACTGCCATTTACAGAAGATGGTACGTATCAAGGTGGACAAAATGATGTGAACTGGCAACTAAATGACGGTTATGAATTCAAAGCGTTCCGGAACGGAGATGCATTATTATCCCCGGTTATAAAAACGTTAAAACAGATGAGCGAAGCGATGAAAAAGGGTGACCAAAAAGCATTACAGCCGTTATTAGGAGAAAATAAGAAAAATTTAGATGGCATCATTAATCGCACAACTGAAGTTGGCTCAACAATGAACACAATGGAGACATTTAAAACCATTTTAAGCGAGCAAAATTTAGCGCTTCAAGAAAACCGTAAAGAAATTGAAGATGTTGATTTAGCGGTAGCCATTTCTGATTTAGCTTATATAAACGCAACGTACGAAGCAACGCTTAAAGCAGTTAGTACGATGAGTAAAACGAGTATTTTAGACTACATGTAAATGATAAGGAGTGAAAAATATGGCAGGAACAATATCTGATTATGGTGGCAGACAACAAATATGGAATTTAGGAAATAACATGATAGATACAAAGAAGTTAGTAGATTTAGAGTTACAAGCATTGGAAATGAAAAAAACACCCTATACTACACAAAAACAAACATTAACAAACGAAAAAAATGTGTATGCAAGCATGAAAAAAGAATTTGCAAATCTTGTACAAGTGTTCAAAGATTTATACGCATTTAAAGGTGATGAAAAGAAAATAACTCTATCCAAAGATGGTTTTATGAAAGCACAAGCTGACGCTGCTGCAATTCCTGGAACATACACAATTACAGTAGAACGAGTAGCTGAAAGACATCAAGTAACTACAGCTCCACTTACTCCTTCAAAAACTCCTGAAGGTATGGAGCAACAATTTAGTTTAGATTTAAAACTCGGAGTAGATGATGTATTTCAGATAAATGGAAAAGAAGTTAAAATCTCAAAAGATATGACGTATAAAGATCTTGTCAATAAGATAAATAATGGAAATTATGGTGCATCAGTATATACTTTAGGGGATCAACTATTTTTCACATCGACTACTGCAGGAGAAGCTGGAGAGCTGAAATTAACTGATGGCGCCAATGATTTTTTACAAAATATAGGGCTAGTTACTTCTGCGAAAAATACGGATGGAACGAATGTTGTTGCACATCAAGTGACAGGAGCAATAAATGCTGAGTATACAATAAATGGAATAAAAGGAACTAGTAAAACAAATAAGATTGATACAATTCCAGGATTAACTATTAATTTAGAAAAGGAAACTACAGAGCCAATAAAATTAACTATTGAAGATTCTGATATAAAAAATTCGATAGACTTAATAAAAAAAATGAAAGACGAGTATAATAAGGCTGTTAAAAGTTTGGATTTATTTGCTGGGGAAAATGGAGTAATGCAAGGGAATAATGTGTCATTTGCTATCAATAATGCAATGACAAGTATTTTTAAATTTTCTCAAGATGATAAGTATTTATTTTCTTTTGGAATTCAAATTGATAAAAAAGGTAATATGACTCTTGATGAGGAAAAATTGAAAACAGCTTTTAAAGAGAGTCCAGAATCTACGAAACAATTTTTCTTTGGCTTGAATGGCTTAGGTCATGATACAGAGAAAAAATTAGACGGGATATTTGGCGATGAAGGGATTATTGGGAAACGTTCTAAAAGTATTGAAAAGCAAGTAACTGATTTAGAGAGAAAAATTCAAGATATTGATACGGTTAATAAGGAAAAACAAAAAACAATTATTGATAAATATGCAAAATTAGAAAGTCAGTTAGCATTGCTTGATAGTCAGTTGAAGACAATTCAAGCAATGACAAAAACAAAAAGTGATGACTAATGAAAGCTGAGGAAGTGATTGTATGCAAGCATGGCAACGTTATATGCAAAATGATATTATGACGAGTAATCCGATTAAAAATACAATATTTATTTATGAAAGATGTATTATCGAGTTTCGTAAATTGGAAGAACTTTTAAATACATTCAAAATTCAAGATGGTGATGAACTTCTTGAAAAGTTAGAACGTATTTTTGAAGAATTAAAACTTCAATTAAACCCTGAGATTACGAAAGATTTATACGATAGTTTATATGGCTTATACGATTGGATTAGCATTCAAATTCAAACGATGAAAGTAACACGTGAAGCAAAAGATGTGGATGCGATTGTGAAAGTGTTACAAGATTTAATAGACGGTTACCGCGGAGCACTTGAAAATGAACAATGATATTTATCGGACGTTTGTCGGCTGTTTTAATGAAATTGGTGAATTACAAGTTTCAGATGAAGAGTTTGCTGAGAAGAGTGAGATGTTAAATCGTTGGATGATGACACTAGATGAAGAAACGCGTGCGCAAGTTGCAGCAGAAGTAAGCCCATTTATTATTAAAGCGGCACAGCATATTCGAGATAAGCAAAAGATTTTGGAAGAAATGATTATGACAAATGATGGGCGCATGAAAGCTAATTCATTTTACGGTAAATTTTAGTGATAGAGTTTAGAAACGGATTCCCCTTTTAAGAGGGGATCCATTCCTTTGTTTAAATAAAGACTTCCGCTGGTTGAGGTTTCATTTTATGACTGTAATGAAAAAATAGTAGTAATCTAAAAAATGTGAAAATGAACTTTAGTTTGTAGATCATATATTGAAATGTTTCATAGATTATTGCGTGTATACAGTTTTTTTGTATTCTTTTTTATATTTTTGTATTTTTCTAAAGACAACAATGGAAAAATGGAATAAAATATGTAAGGGTACATGATTGTAAATATTTTAATAAACACATATAAGAAAATAAATAATGAAGTGAAACTTCCATCAGTGGATCATTAAGTTAGAAAAGAAAGGGTGTGGAATATGCCAGATTTAGTGAGTGATGTAGGCCATTATATGAATTATTTAGTGACGAAACGAAATACTGTTTCTAGTAATATTGCAAATGCGAATACACCCGGCTATAAAGCACAAGATGTAACATTTGCTGAGCAAATGAATAAAAGTAGTGCATTATATAAGAACAATGCTGCGGACTTAAAGAGTAATCCGAATTTATATCAAACGAATGAAATGCACTTACCGACAGTGAATACGAAAAATACATATGCAAAGATGCAAACAAAATCAATGCAAACGAATAAAGATGGAAATAGTGTGGATGTAACGACAGAAATGCTAGATTTAATGAAAGCAAATCAGTTATACGGTATTTCAATTAACGCGATTAATACACAATATGCAATTAACCAAGCGGCACGCGGACGTTAAAAGTAGAAGGAGAGACAAACGATGTTTCAGGCAATTAATGCAAGTGGCTCAGGGCTAACGACAGCGAGAAAGTGGATGGAAGTTACTTCTAACAATATTGTAAATGCAAATACAACGGCTGCTCCGGGGGCGGATTTATATGAGCGTCGTAGTGTAGTGCTAGAATCAAACAATAGTTTTGCAAATATGTTAGATGGGTCTCCTACAAATGGAGTAAAAATAAAAAGTATTGAAGCAGATAAAACTGAAAACTTAGTGTATGATCCAACACATCCGCATGCAAATGAAGAAGGATATGTACGCTATCCAAATATTGATGTGACTGCTGAAATGACGAATGTAATGGTTGCCCAAAAAATGTACGAAGCGAATACAAGTGTATTAAATGCGAATAAAAAAATGCTTGATAAAGATTTAGAAATTGGCAGAGGATAAGGGGGAATATAGTAATATGAAAATCCAACCAATGTTAAATACGCAACCATTTGGAGCAATTCAGTCAATTGGTGCACCGAAAACGTCTCAAACATCTGTAGTTGAGGGGAAAAAGTTTATTGATTTATTGGAAGATATGAATCAAACGCAAAACAATGCGCAAACAGCAGTATACGATTTACTAACTAAAGGGGTAGGGGAAACGCATGACGTTTTAATTCAGCAGAAGAAGGCAGAGTCCCAAATGAAAACGGCTGCTCTCGTACGTGATAATCTTATCGAAAATTATAAGTCACTAATTAATATGCAAATTTAGGAAAGTGGACGGGTGTGTTTAAATGGAAAAGATAAAAAATGTTATCCAATCATTAAAAACGTGGCATAAGTTAGTAATCGGTGCTGCGCTTTTAGCGATTGTAACAGGAGCACTTTTATACTTCACCTTGCCAGATAAATATGTTGTTGTATATCAAAATTTAAATGATACAGATAAACAAGAGATTACAGCAGAATTATCGAAGTTAGGTGTCGATTATCAATTAGCGGCCGATGGTTCGATTCGTGTGCAAAAAAATGATGCTCCATGGGTTCGAAAAGAAATGAATGGAATGGGCTTACCGTTTAATTCTAAAAGTGGTGAGGAAATTTTATTAGAAAGCTCGCTCGGTTCAAGTGAGCAAGATAAAAAAATGAAGCAAATTGTTGGTACGAAAAAGCAATTGGAGCAAGATATCGTAAGAAACTTTGCGACAGTTGAAACGGCGAATGTTCAAATTACATTACCTGAAAAAGAGACAATTTTTGATGAAGAAAAAGCAAAAGGAACAGCGGCAATTACTGTAGGTGTGAAACGTGGCCAATTATTAACTGCAGATCAGGTTGCAGGTATACAGCAAATGATTAGTGCAGCAGTTCCAGGTGTAAAAGCAGAAGAAGTAAGTGTGATTGATAGCAAAAAAGGTATTATCTCAAAAGGAGCAGATGAAGCACATTCTACTAGTTCCTCTTCTTATGAAAAAGAAGTAGAGATGCAGCAACAAATTGAAGGTAAATTAAAGCAAGATATTGATGCAACATTAATGACGATGTTTAAACCGAATGAATATAAAGTGAATACGAAAGTGTCTGTAAACTATGATGAAGTTACACGCCAGTCAGAAAAATATGGTGATAAAGGTGTACTTCGTAGTAAACAAGAGCAAGAAGAAAGCTCTACTGCACAAGAAGGAGCAGAGACGAAACAAGGCGCTGGTATTACAGCGAACGGTGAAGTGCCAAATTACGGTACGAACAATAATCAAAATGGTAAAATCGTCTATGATAATAAAAATGGTAACAAAATTGAAAACTATGAAATAGATAAAACAGTTGAAACAATTAAGAAACACCCAGAATTAACGAAAACAAATGTTGTAGTATGGGTAGACAACGATACGTTAGTAAAACGAAAAATAGATATGACTACTTTCAAAGAAGCAATCGGCACAGCTGCTGGGCTTCAAGCTGATCCGAATGGAAACTTTACAAACGGTCAAGTTAACGTTGTAACTGTTCAGTTCGATCAGCCGAAAGAAGAGAAGAAGAAAGAGCCAGAAGAAAGTGGTATAAACTGGTGGTTATTCGGTGGAATTCCAGCTGGTTTATTAGCGATTGGTGGTCTAGTATGGTTCCTATTAGCAAGACGTAAGAGAAAGAAAGAAGAAGAGGAATATGAAGAATACTTAGCAGAAGAGGAAATTGCTGCAAGTAGTGAAAGTATTATGGAAATTCCTGAAGAAAAAATAGTACCAGAACCAAAACCTGAACCAGAAGGACCGAAAGAACCGACGTTAGATGAACAAGTGCAGGATGCTACGAAAGAACATGTAGAAGGTACTGCAAAAGTAATTAAAAAATGGTTAAATGGACAGTAAGGGAGGAACAACGATGTTAGATGAAATCTCCTCCAAAGAAAAAGCTGCCATCCTTATTCGTACATTAGAAGAAGGGGTGGCAGCAAAAGTCATTGAATATATGACGGCTGAGGAAAAAGAAGTATTACTTCGTGAAATCGCGAAGTTTCGTGTATATAAACCGGAAACGTTAGAAAATGTACTAGGAGAATTCTTGTATGAATTAAATGTAAAAGAGTTGAACCTAGTGACTCCAGATAAAGAATATATTCGTCGCATATTTAAAAATATGCCAGAAGACGAACTAGAAAAATTATTGGAAGATCTTTGGTATAACAAAGATAATCCGTTTGAATTCTTAAATTCACTTGCGGATTTAGAACCGCTTCTTACTGTACTTAATGATGAATCGCCACAAACGATTGCGATTATCGCTTCTTATATTAAACCGCAGCTTGCTTCTCAATTAATTGAGAGATTACCAGATCATAAGCGAGTAGAAACGGTAATGGGGATTGCGAAGCTAGAGCAAGTTGATGGTGAATTAATAAATCAAATTGGTGATTTATTAAAATCAAAATTAAATAATATGGCATTTAATGCAATTAATAAAACAGATGGCTTGAAAACAATAGTAAACATTTTAAATAATGTTTCACGAGGTGTTGAAAAAACAGTCTTTCAAAAGCTCGATGAAATGGATTATGAGCTATCTGAGAAAATTAAAGAAAACATGTTTGTATTTGAAGACTTACTCGGACTTGAAGATCTTGCACTTCGTCGTGTATTAGAAGAAATTACAGATAACGGTGTCATTGCTAAAGCACTTAAAATTGCAAAAGAAGAAATTAAAGAGAAATTATTTACATGTATGTCTTCAAACCGTAAAGAGATGATTCTAGAAGAATTAGATGGCTTAGGACCGCTTAAGATGACGGATGCTGAAAAGGCACAGCAAACGATTACAGGTACAGTGAAAAAGCTAGAGAAGGAAGGAAGAATTATCGTTCAAAGAGGTGAAGATGATGTCCTTATTTAAAAACAGAATTCCGAAGAATTCTGTTTCTTTTTCTGAAGAAACGTATGAATTACAATTCCCAAAGCCAGCCGCAGTTCATATAGAAGAGGAAGAATTACAAGTTGATCATGCAGAACTTCGCGCGCAACAAGAATCGTTACATATGGAAATGAATCAACTAAGGCAAGAACAGCAAATGCTAGAACGAGAGCATCAACAGCTATTGCAAGATAAAGAACAATTTCAAATGCATATTCATGAACAAATGGAACAGATGGAAGCAGCACGTATGCAGTTTCAAAAAGAACAACAAGAAACAGCATATGAATGGACAGAGTTATTATGGAATCAATCTTTTCAACTAGCAGAAAAAATCGTGAATCAAGCGGTAGATTCACGATTGCTTGATGTGTTACCCATTTTAACTGGTATCGTTCAAACGTTGCCTACTTCGTTTGAAAAATTAATCATTACCGTACACCCAGAAACATTTGAACGTATTCAAGAAGAGAAGGAAAATACGAAAGAGTATTGGTTACTACAATTAGTAGAATGGAAATATGATTTCTCCTTACAGTTCGGTGAATTTGTTCTAGAAGAAGAGAAAGAGTTCTTTGAATTTAAATTTGCACCTATATTTGCGAAACTTCGCCAGAAATGGGAAGAAGAGAAGTTATTTGAGGAGCAAAATGTATGAATCGACTGTTAATGAATGAAAACCAAAAATGGAATACATTTATTGAAACGCCGTTTTATACGAAAGTCGGTAAAGTTCATAGTGTACAAGAACAGTTTTTTGTAGCGAAAGGGCCAAAGGCAAAAATCGGAGATGTTTGTTTCGTTGGAGAACATAGCGTCTTATGTGAAGTAATTGCAATTGAAAAAGAAAACAATATGTTACTCCCGTTTGAACAGACAGAAAAAGTATGTTACGGAGATGCCGTTACATTAATTGCAGAAGATGTTGTTATACCTCGTGGTAATCATTTACTCGGAAAAGTGTTAAGTGCAAATGGCGGAGTGTTAAATGAGGATGCAGAGAATATTCCATTACAAAAAATAAAACTAGATGCCCCGCCTATTCATGCATTTGAACGTGAAGAAATTACAGATGTATTTGAAACGGGAATCAAATCAATTGATTCCATGCTAACAATTGGCATCGGTCAAAAGATTGGTATTTTTGCTGGTTCTGGTGTTGGTAAATCTACTTTACTCGGAATGATTGCGAAAAACGCAAAAGCTGACATAAATGTTATTAGTTTAGTAGGAGAACGTGGCCGAGAAGTAAAAGACTTTATTCGAAAAGAATTAGGTGAAGAAGGAATGCGAAAAAGCGTCGTTGTTGTAGCGACGTCAGATGAAAGTCACCTAATGCAACTTCGTGCAGCGAAACTTGCAACGTCTATTGCTGAATATTTCCGTGATCAAGGTAATAACGTACTACTTATGATGGACTCTGTTACTCGTTTTGCTGATGCGCGTAGAAGTGTTGATATTGCCGTTAAAGAGTTGCCAATTGGTGGTAAAACACTCTTAATGGAAAGTTATATGAAGAAGCTGTTAGAGCGCTCTGGGAAAACACAAAAGGGATCCATAACAGGTATTTATACCGTACTCGTTGATGGAGACGATTTAAACGGCCCTGTACCAGATTTAGCGCGTGGTATTTTAGATGGACATATTGTATTAAAACGTGAGCTTGCAACACTTAGTCATTACCCTGCTATTTCAGTGCTAGACTCAGTGAGTAGGATTATGGAAGAAATCGTTTCGCCAACTCATTGGCAACTTGCAAATGAAATGAGAAAAATCTTATCTGTTTATAAAGAAAATGAATTGTATTTTAAATTAGGGACGATTCAAGAAAATGCAGAAAATGCTTATATTTTTGAATGTAAAAACAAAGTAGAAGGTATAAATACGTTTTTAAAACAAGGTCGATCTGATAGTTTCCAATTTGATGATATTGTTGAAGCGATGCACCATACAGTATAAGACCTCTGCCCAAGAGGTCTTATTTTTTTGTTTTTTAATATTTCACAGATTTTTTTGGAAAAAAACTATATAATAGAAAAAGAGAACGTTATAATAGGAAGGGGCTATGAAAACAGGTGGATAAGCAGCAGTACGACACGATAAAATTGCAAATAAATCAAGAAAAAGAACAGATTTTGAAAGAAGTGTATGAATTAACAGGTGAAAAAAGAAAAATAGAACAAAAAAAAGAATATGATTTATATGTAGTAAAATCGCGTAGTAAAGTCGTACAAACTGGGCAGCGTATAATGGCCGGTATGCTTTCGTCACATACGTTTTCACCTGAAAGAATAGAAGAATGGAATCGGAAAATTAAAAAAACGGAAGATTTTATTCAAAAAAATGAAAGCCTTTTAGAACAGGTAAAAGAAAAAGAACGTGTCATTGATGAGATGTATCAAGAAGATTGTAGAAAGCTTGCAAAAGTACGAGAAAAGCAGGAAGAAAAAATGCTTCTTGATTTGAAAATGTGTATGAATGGATGAGGTGAATATAGTGATACAGTCTGTATTACCGGTGCAACAAAGTTTACCTCCGCAAAAAGAAAAAGGGCTAGAAGTACAATCAAAAAGTGAAGATTCTTCATTCGATCGTACGATGAGAATGGAAAATAAAAAGCAGCCGAAAACGGAGAAAATGAAACAAGAAGAAGCACCAAAAGAAGAAAAAAAAGAATATATTCTTTCTAAACAATCAGTAACGAAAGAAGAGCCAATTGTAAAGAAAGAAGAAAAAAAAGAGACAGAACAGTTACTATTAGCTGTATCTGAGCAAATGGTTGCAATTGAGCAATTACGTGTGCAACCGGAATTGTTATATCAATACATACAAAAAATACAAGAGCTATATAAAGAATATGGGAATATAAAACTTAACGAATTACCCCCCAATGAATTACAACAGTTGCAAGAGCTTCTTTCAAATATGAATATCAAAAATGCTATATGTTTAGAAGATACAATGCAAATGGCGTTAGATAAAGTGAAGATGCCAGAGCAAACGATGCAAGTATTGAAAGTTGTAGAAACAGAAACTTGTAATATCGCAAAAAAACAAGAAGATTCCAAAGACTTAGATGTAGATCTTCCAAAAGCTGAGGGCGATGATGTAAAGATAGAGTTGCCGGAAGGTGATGTGTTAAACGATTCGAGTTCAACGGGTGCGGAGTTGCTAAATAAAGCAACGGGTACGGATCAAATAGGAAAATCAAATAGTGGCGCTGAGAAAGTTACGTTGCCTGATTTAGGAAAGAAAATGGAAGCGCAAGTAGAAGCGTTGCAAAAATTTGTAGTGAAACAAGAGCGTGTTTTATTTCAGTTAAATCCAGAAAAACTTGGTACATTAACAGTGTTTATGAAAAAAAATGGAGATCAAATTGATGTTCACGTAGAAATGGAAAAACATGATGCGAAAAAACGTGTTGAAATCATTTTTGATGAATTGAGATTGAAGTTAAAAGAAAAAGAAATCAATATTCAAATTAGCTATTCAGATAAAGATGAAAATCGAAAAGAACAGCGAGAACAAGAGCAAAGACAAAAGCAAAAATTAGCAAGTACGAAACATGAAAAACAACATGCAAAAGAATTTGCGGGATTATTGGAGGAATAAAGTGTGCCAACAGTTGGATTAAATACAACGAGTACAAATCATATTCCGTTACAAGCAGGAGCACAAACAAAAAACGCATCTGTTACTGGTGCACAGTCGACAGCTCAACAAGCAAACGGAGTATCAGCAAGTACTCAAAAAACACCCGGTATTATGGATAAAGATGATTTCCTGAAACTTTTTTTAGCAAGCTTTCAACATCAAGACCCGTTTAATGCGATGGATATGAACCAAATGATGAACCAAACAGCACAGCTATCGCTTATGGAGCAAGTACAGAATATGACGAAAGCAGTAGATAAACTGCAATCAACGATGTATTCGACGGCTCTTGATGGGGGGATGAAGTTTTTAGGAAAGTACGTTAGAGGTGTAAGCAATAATGGAAAGCAAGTGACTGGTCAAGTGGAAACAGTTCGACTTGCTGAAAATAACGATGTGCAACTTATTGTTGATAATCAAGTTGTCTCACTTCGTTTCATAGAGAGGGTTTCTGATAAACCGATAACAGAAACTAATCCGGAAGATGAGAAGAAAGATGATATAGAAAAAAATGAAGAGGTTAAACCAGATTAATAAAAGGAGTGTACAAAGGTTATGATTAAAGCGTTATATACAAGTATTACAGGGATGAATGCAGCACAAAATGCATTAAGTGTTACTTCAAATAATATTGCAAATGCACAAACAGTTGGATATAAAAAGCAAAAGGCTATTTTTGATGATTTGCTATATAATAATACGGTTGGTTCACGTGGTGATGGTGCTTATGCTGGTACGAATCCAAAGAGTATTGGTAACGGTGTAAAGTTCAGTGGGACATCTACAGATTTTAGTGATGGTTCTATTACTTTAACTAGTGATAAGATGGAGACAGCGATAGAAGGAAACGGTTTGTTTTTAGTTGGTGATCGTAATGCTGGAAATGTAGAGTATACGAGAAAAGGGTCTTTCGGTGTATCGAAAGATAGCTATGTTACAAATACAGGTGGACAGTATGTACTAGGTTATGGTGTAAAAACAGGAACACAAGAAGTAGATTTTTCTTCACGACCAAGCCCAATTCATATTCCAATGGGATCAGCTGTTGGTGGGATTCAAACAGATAAAGCGACAATAGGCGGAAACCTTCCTAGAAACCAAAATGCATTATCTCACGAATTCACAGTTTTTGATGCGGAAGGGAATTCGTTAACGTTACGTGTAAATATTAAACAAAAGACTACAAAAGAGACTGTAGATGGTAAAGAAGTTGAAAAGCCAGTGCCAGGCGAATATACATATTCAGTTTCTGTAAGAAATGATTCTAAAAACGAAAAAGAATTTAAGCCTATTGAAGGTATGCCGGACAACAAACCGCTTATATTTGATACATTAGGAAATTTAAAGCAAACAGATGAACCTGTACAAAAAGATCCAGTAACTGGCGAAATTACTAAAGGTGGATCTGTTCAAATTCCTTTTGGTGGTGGTCTAACACTTGATTTAAGCGGATTAACAAATTATCCGACAGGGAAAACTATTTCTACAACAGAAGTAACGGGGCGTCCAGCTGCAATTGCAAATGACTATTCTATTTCTGACGGTGGTTTCGTTATGATGAAATATTCAGATGGTAGTATGAAAGTTGTAGGACAACTAGCTGTAGCTACATTCCCGAATTCAGGTGGATTAATGAAAACAGGAAATGGAAATTATGTTGCGACACCATCAGCGGGTATTCCAGGAATAGGTGTTGCTGGTGAGAATGGTGCAGGTAATGTACGAGGGTCAGCAAAAGAAAGTTCAAACGTAGATTTATCTGTAGAATTTGTTGATTTAATGCTTTATCAACGCGGATTCCAAGGAAATGCGAAAGTAATTAAAGTTTCTGATGAAGTATTAAATGAAGTTGTAAACTTAATTCGATAATATATAATAAAGAAAAATTGTAATGTAGTAGAAAGGGTTTTTTATTCGTATGACGACAAGACAAGAGCGAATTTTACAATTGCCTTTTTTCGAAAATAAACGTGAACTTGCTGAGCAAGTGTTAAAAATGGAACGAGAAGAGCATATATATTTACCTGATCAATTTGAAATTAAGCAAGTACCTGCATATTCATTTGGTGAAAAGCAATCAATCATTGGCCGTATTCATGAGTTTTATTTCGTAAGTGTTGGTAGCGAGGGAGAATGGAAGTATCAACTGTTTAAGGACGAGATGAAGTGCCGTGAGTTTTTTATTACACTATCAGGGATAACGGATCAGCAGATTGCATTTTGGTTCAATAACATCGAGTTATTGAAAAGCTCTTAAAAAGCTTTTAAAAGCCCTTTGTTAGGTTTTGAGAGAGAGGATCTGGCGGTTAGTGCCTATGCTTATGTGGGTGCTTGACCGTTGTTTAAGACCAGAGATATGGAGAGTTACTAGGTTAGTTTAAGATTTAAGCGAAGTGTAGTATGAATAATACCTGTGGTCTTAGCGTGTTAGATGGACTAATAAGTTTATTTGTGACGATAGATTTCTATAAAAGGAGAGGTGAGGAGGATGGCGCAGAATAAGTATCGCGTTACATTCATTTCGCCGAGTGAGGTTGAGCAGCGGACTGTAATGGCGGCGAGTAGTTTGCCAGATTTAATTCGTAAAGTAGAGAGTATTATTGCAGATCCGAACGGTTACTTTGTAAATGATAAAAAAAATAATTGCTATTTTAAAGTGATTAAAGAAAATGTTACGTTTATTCAATATGAGTTACTATTTTCGGATAAGGAAATTCATATTGAAAAATTAAAACATATAGCACCAGCTATATTGAAACAATTATTTAAAAAAATAAATGATCCAGAATTATATGCGCTTGCGCTACTTGATGTTGATATAGCGACGAAAGAATATGTGCTAGAAGAAATGGATTCGGAGCTAAGAATAAGAGTAGAAACGGAGCTTTCAAAAAAGTGGGAAGCAATGCCGACAGAAATTGTAGGAGCGCAAGAAGTGTTATTAGAGGCACTTGCTTCGTTTATACAAGATTAAGCGTCTTTTAAAATAAATCGTTCAACTATCTATATTTTTTATATAGATAGTTGACTTTTTCGGGTTAATAAAGCTTAATAATTAGATATACGGAATTAATGGAAGGGGAGCGACACCTTTATGTCACAAGCACAAAGTATTTTATTAGAAAGTGGAACAAATGAATTAGAGATTGTTACATATACTGTTGGTGAAAACCTATTTAGTATCAACGTAATGAAAGTACGTGAAATCATTAATCCATTCCCTGTTACAACGGTGCCAGAATCTCATCATGCAGTTGAAGGTGTTGTTCAAGTACGTGGTGAAATTTTACCTGTTATTAACTTAGCGACGGCTCTTAATTTAAAATCAACAAAGCCACTTGATCAAACGAAATTTATTATCTCTGAATTAAACCAAATGAAGGTTATTTTCCGCGTTGATGAAGTGCATCGTATTCAACGTATTTCGTGGGAACAAATTGATGAACCAGCTTCATTATCTATGGGACTAGAGGAAACGACATCTGGTATTGTAAAGCTAGATGGAAAAATCATCTTACTATTAGATTACGAGAAAATTGTATGTGAAATTAGCGGTACTGGCTATGACAATAAATCACTTGCAGGTTTAGAACAAAAAACGGATCGAGCTGAAAAAGTTATTTATATTGCAGAAGATTCAGCAATGCTTCGTCAAATATTAGAAGAAACATTATCATCAGCTGGATATACGAAAATGAATTTCTTCAGCAATGGTGCAGAAGCATTAGCACAAATTGAAAAGCTAGCGAAAGAGCAAGGGGAAAAAATGTTTGAACATATTCACTTGCTAATTACTGATATTGAAATGCCGAAAATGGATGGACATCATTTAACGAAAGTAGTTAAAGATAGTGAAGTAATGAATCGTTTACCAGTCATTATTTTCTCTTCATTAATTACAAATGAATTATTCCATAAAGGCGAAGCTGTAGGAGCAAATGCGCAAGTAAGTAAGCCAGATATTCAAGAGTTAATTGGTTTAGTTGATAAGTTAGTACTTTAAAAGTTTTTATTGGCTGGAAGAGAGAATCTAGCGAGGTCAGTGCCTAATAGAGCCCCATGCGATTAAGACCAGAGATATGGAGTAGTTTTAGGTCAGTAGAAGAATAGAGCCTTTAATTGAGGGTTTGAAGAACCGATATACAACTCTATTCTTTTAGTAGGGAGGAGGGAACTAGCCATGTGTAAGTAATACTGGCTAGTTCCTTTTTAGTATTCTATACTCTGTACAGGTAGAAAGATTAAACGTTTCTGGAGTGTTTGTGGCTGTATGAATAGTCTCTATTTCGAGATTTTCAATTTGTTTAATGAATAAATAGCGGGCTTGTTTATTTGAAAATATAAGAGATCGTATTTTTGGATTATGCTAGTAAGGTTGCGTAGTAACGCAAACTTTTTCGGTGAAAATATATCCGAAATACCATATAATATAATTAATATGTAATTATACATATTAATTAAAAATAATTTTTCTATTTCTATACTTTCTATACATTTTTGTATGTTTAATATTTGACAGATAATTTCGAAATGTTATAATATGGATATGTAAAAATTTCTATTTTCTGAGAAGACATGGGAGTCAGATGAGAATTGTGAAAGGATGAGGGGGAGTGACACAGATTATGTATCACCACACAGCAATCAATGTATTAAATCTTTTACAAAACATGTCAAATAATAAAATGAACGATGTACAACTAGAAGAGGAATTTAAAAAAATAGAAAAACAATTCCGAGTAGAGTATGAAGAATTAGTTGATTTATATAATAGAATGGTATTATTTCAAATAGATATCGAAAAAAATGGTGGGATGCGAGCGTATGAAAAATCTACAATTACATGGCTGAAGTCTGAGCTAGAGTTACTGTATGAAGTGTATCAATTTTCCCAACGTCACGGTTTAAACATTATTAATATTTCAAAATACATTAGTAAAAAAGAACTAAATCTTTTTCCAAAAACAGCAAGTCAATTACAAAATACGTATTACAAATTAAAAAAATGTGAAATACCGTTTGAAAATATTGAAAAACAAAAACCAGGACGAAAGCGAAAATATACACCTGTAAAAAAATCAATTGTTGAAATGAAAAAAGAAAACAAACAAGAATTAAGAAATGAAGTTCCAAATACAGAGAACGAAAAAAGCCTTGTAACAGTTATATCTGGTATTGTTGATAATTTTGAAACGATTAGCCAGTGTAGTGAAAGAGAAGAGCATGAACTACATCAGTTCATGGAAGGAATCTATAAGCTTTCTAGCATGGCTGCAGAGCGTTCAAAAGATGAAAAGAATGCTCGTGGTCTCGAAGGCGAATTACATGTATTGCGAGCTGAAAATGAAAGGCTAAAACGAGAAAAGGAAGAGCTTGTTCATGATATAAAAGAAATGACGCATCATTTAATTCATTTCATTACGAGCTCTGATATCAATCAAATTCGCACATTACCTTTCTTCGTAAAAGAATGTAAACAAGATTTGCATAAATTAGGGTTATATAACGCACAAGACGGTAAAATGAAAATTATGGTTGATCGTAGTGGACAGGTTATGACTGTAACGCAGTAATAAAATTTGGGTACAAAATAAAAGGGAGATACATAGTTTATATGTATTTCCCTTTTGTTTTGTGTGGAATCGTTCCGGGAAAAGGGGGAATATGTGAAAATGAAGCCTTTAATTAAAAAGAGATAAGGCTTCTTTCCGAGGTGAAGATATTCGAAAAGGAATGATTTTTAGGAAACGAAGAGTTTACATCAATCTAGGTATTTCATTCTTCTTTGCTACATTTGATTACAGCGAAGTACCAGTTGTGAAAAAGTGTTAAGTAAAAGAAGATATATTAATTACAATTGGTGGTGTATCAGTGGAGAATTATAAATGTTTACTAGCTAAATATTATTAGTAAAATCTAGTATCCGTACCTAGATGCTTAGTGAAAAATCACACGTGAAACGAGAAAGAACATTACTGGGAGAAGATTTTCTAAAACCTATCCATTTAAAAGATTTATACGAACAAAGCTATATTGTAATTAAGAGCTATTATTCGCCTATCCATCAGGATTAGATAATCTAGTTCGTTTTCTTTGTTAGTAGGTTGAAACACTTTTATTATACTACTAGACGGTACGGGAGGATATAAAAAGGGAATTAGATGTTCTCTATCCATTGCAGGGTGGAATATATTTACTGTTATTGTACACTTTACCCATTAAATAAAAATCTATTATTGAGTACTATAGCTTAATCCATATAGATAATTTGTTCTGTTAATATTTGAAACTTGTTATCTATGCAAATCACGGTTTCTTTTTGAAGCGGTAACATTGGAAGGTTGAGCAACTAATTAAAAAATATTTATACCTGTATGGGCACAACTCGTAATTAAGATATTTTATAGACGAGTAGAAACAACATTTAGTGCTTTGTTAAAATTTTTAAGTTAGTATTCATTCGATATTGGGTTTCATATAAGGGGATTATGAGTATATATGACAGTTGCTTGTATTTTTATTGGCCACTAGTTTGAAAATTAAATTTTAAGTGAAACAATTCTCAGAAATACTTTAAATGATAGTTAATTAAATTTTTTTATAAAAAAATTTAATTAACTATCTAGCTTATTTTTAAAAAAAGTAGGATAATATAAATCGTTAATATATAGTATTGTAAAATAAAAATATAAAATTATTTTTATAAATAAAAAATAAGATTTGGGAGGCTATAACAATGAAAAATAAAAATACAAAATTTTTAACAGGTCTTGGTATGAGTTCAATATTATTGATGTCTGCTATTCACCCAACTTCTACAGCTTTTGCAGCAGTAGAGAAATCTGGTGATCTAAAAGCGACATATGTAAAAATAGAAAATAAAAAAACTGGTGATACAGATTCGATTCAAGTAAGTGAATTGGAAGCAGGGGATAAAGTAAGAGTTTATAGTACAATCAAATCTACAGAGATATTAGCAGAGGGCACAGTAGAAGATCAGGGTAAATCTTTGACAATTTCTAAGAAGGATTTATTAGAAGCAAAAGGTGGCACAGTGTATGTCACTGTGACGAAAAAAGAAAAGGAAGAAAGTTCCCGAACAGCGATAAAATATACTGCGGAGCCAGTAACAAAAGCACCGGCTGTAAAAATGATAACAGTAGTGAATAATAAAGCAAGTGTAGAAGATGAAGTAAAAGTGGAAGGTGTAAAAAAAGGGGCTACAGTAAGAGTTTATGATGCTTCTAGTGGAGGGAAAGAGCTAGGAAAAGCAATTGTAAAGGGCGATTCTGAGCTAGAAATAGGTATAGTGAAAATCAAACAAATTGCAAAAAATGCAAAAACTACTGGAACAGTATATGTAAGTGTTGAAAATGTAGATGGTTTAGAAAGCTCACGAACAGCAGTGAAATATGATACGGAAGTATCAGCAGCGCCAGCAGCAAAAACAATCACGGTAGAGAACAATAAAGCAGGTGCGAAAGATACAATTAAAGTAACAGACTTAACAGAAGGTGACATTGTAAAAGTATACAATGTAGCGAAAGATGGAGAAGTAAAAGCAACATCAGAAGCAGTAGCTGAAGGTGGAAAAGAAGCAACAATTGAAGTGAAAGACTTATTAGAGTCAACAGGTGGAACAGTGTACGTAACTGTGACAAAACCAAACAAAGATGAAAGTAGCCGAACAGCAGTAAAATACGTAACAGAGCCAGTAACAACGGCGCCAGCGGCGGATACAATCGCAGTAGCAAATAATAAAAAAGCAGCAGAAGATACAATCAAAGTAACAGGTTTAGTTGCAGGTGATATTGTAACGGTATATGACGCAGCAACAAAAGGAAATGAATTAGCAACAGAAACGGTAGCAAAAGAGAAACAAGAAGTAGAGATTAAAAAAGCAGATCTTCTAAAAGCAACAGGTGGAACAGTGTATGTGAGCGTAAAAGGTGTAGATGGTTTAGAAAGCTCACGAACAGCAGTGAAATATGATACGGAAGTATCAGCAGCGCCAGCAGCAAAAACAATCACGGTAGAGAACAATAAAGCAGGTGCGAAAGATACAATTAAAGTAACAGGTTTAGCAGAAGGTGATATTGTGAAAGTATACAATGTAGCAAAAGATGGAGAAGCAATAGCGACATCACCAATAGGTGATGGGGGAACAGGAGTAGCATTCAATGAGAAAGACTTATTAGAGTCAACAGGTGGCACAGTGTATGTAACTGTGACAAAACCAAACAAAGATGAAAGTAGCCGAACAGCAGTAAAATACGCAACAGAGCCAGTAACAAAGGCGCCAGCGGCGGATACAATCACAGTAGCAAATAATAAAAAAGCAGCAGAAGATACAATCAAAGTAACAGGTTTAGCTGAAGGCGATATCGTAACGGTATATGACGTAGCAACAAAAGGAAATGCATTAGCAACAGGAACGGTAGCAAAAGAGAAACAAGAAGTAGAGATTAAAAAAGCAGATCTTCTAAAAGCAACAGGTGGAACAGTGTATGTGAGCGTAAAAGGTGTAGATGGTTTAGAAAGCCCACGAACAGCAGTGAAATATGATACGGAAGTATCAGCAGCTCTAAAAGCAAACAATATTGTTGTGCTAAACAATGATGGTGAAGATGATATTGTAAGAGTAACAGGGTTAGCTACAGGTGATGTTGTAAATGTTTATGACGCATTAACAGAAGGGGAAAAACTAGGCACAAATACTGTAGGAGATAAAAAGACAGCAGTAAATGTAAAAATCAAACAACTAGGGGAACAGGCAGGAAAAGTTTATGTTACTGTCACAAAGAATAATAAGCTAGAAAGTGCACGCACAGCAAAAGATTATATTGCGGAGTAAATGAATAAATAATTTTTATAATTATTGATAAAAAAGCATCGGGATATTTCTGAAAAGAAAATACCTGGTGCTTTTTAATTTTCTTTGAGAGATTTTATAAAGAATAAGAAACTGAATGATTAAGAATAATGGAGAAGAACATAGGCGTATCTGGAAGCAAATATTTTAGGTTTCCTAATGTTATTTCTTATATATATAGATGTTTTAAATTTAGGCATAGATTATTATTTCTATTAAATCATACTTGTAATTTAATTTTTTTATTGGTTACTTTAGATCATGTAATTTATATTTTTAGGTAGATAGAGATTATAAATATATACACTTTGATAAAGGAGTGCTTAAAAGAGAAGTGAGATAGGAGAAGGTTAATGGAATATAATATGACTAGATGAATGAAAAAATAGTAAGGGAATTTGGTTTAAGAAGGCATATTGGTTGTTATATAATTCAAAAAAATTAGGTAATGTTATAACTGTTTGTGGGACGAAATTTGCTTATTGTTGTTTATGATAATAATTTATATTTCACAAAATCACTAAAGTTTTTGGCTTTATAAGACCTATCTATAGTTGAAAAAGAATACAAAGATATGTATTGAGTATTTGAGTGTAGTGTCTAATATGTAATTGAAGCCGTAGTATCATTACATTCATTTTAGTATGGTGATGTTGCATTTCTTGGAATGCAATATTTATTTTTGTAATTGCTTTACTAGCCTCAGCCTTTGTTGTGATTTTAAGAGTACTTTTTAACTAAAGAGGCTTCCTTTTTACAGCCCTTTCCGAACGAGAAAGCCCATCGCATTTAGAAATGGGATGAAAGTGAGGTTGGATACGGAGTGTCACTAAAAATCGTAAGGTTTGTGGTGCTTTAAGTATCCAAAGTATTGGTAGTTTCTTCGAGTATTTTTTGTGATTTTTCGAAAATAACTGGTGCATTGTAACTATAATCATTTTATAATTTGTTCACGATACAGAAGAAAGATTTTTTAAAATGCAAAAGTAGAAGAATGTTTCAAAGTGTTGGTTGAAGAGATATGTAAAGAACTTGATATCATTATTATCGCAATAGAATGTGATAAAGACCACGTTCACTTGTTTTTAAATATACTGCCAACACTTAGTCCTGCTGATACAATGGCAAAAATAAAAGAAGTGCCATCGAAACGTTTGAGAGAGGGATTTCCTCATCTTATGTACTTGCAAGGTTAATGGACGTGTGCCTACTTTATTTCTACTGCTGGAAATGTATCAAATGAGACAATTAAATAATATGTTGAAAATCAAAAAAAGGGGTGAAATGTATGTCAAAGACCATAACAGTTAAAGTGAAATTGCTTCCCACAAAAGAAAAAATTAGCTTATTGGAACAAAGTAGCCGTGAGTATATCAAACTCATGAATATGCTTGTATCTGAAATGGTTGAAGCAAGGGAGAGCACGAAAAAAAGTACAAGTGTCAACGTAGGTTTGAGACACATCGTGATATCGTTGAGGCGATGAATATTTGCTACGCAACTGTGATTGATGGTAACAGTCAAAATCAGCCTAAGCACTTATATGGTCTGGTTTAGGGGGGCAATGAGATGCTCTCATCTTGAAGGTTGTTCAAAACAGAAATGGACTACGAACGTTTAGTTATTCAAGAATCCCACCCGTAAATCAGTAAATCCGTAAGGGTTTGGCTTGAGACTTTAGTCGTGGGAGCCTTAATTAATGAAGAGAATAATAGGGCTTGTTGTAGGATCGAGTTTATTATTAGTAAGTGAGTTGTTCTGATAATTTATTTGGTTCTTTATTTAGAGTTGTTTGATTAAAAGGTGTTTTATTAAGAGAATTTATGGGGAAATCAGACACTTTTGTTAGCGCCACTAGTAGATTGTAAAGTATGGTTTCTTTTTTTGTGTATTATCTTTTTTGTAGAAGAACCATCTGGGAGTTTGTTCGATATAATTGATTGTTGAGTATATAGGAATTTTATCTTTATATGATGGTAGAGCCTTTGTAATAATTGAATGTATACCATAGAACGTAGGAGTATATCTTTTTAAACATTGTAAAAAATACATCTCTCAGTAAGGAGAGAGATGTATTTTAGTAGAAATCAAATGGATTATTGTAATAATTTACTTACCATTTGTGGAGTTTGGTTTGCTTGAGAAAGCATGCTGATGCCAGCTTCGTTCAAGATTTTGAACTTAGTCATTTCAGACATTTCTTTCGCCATGTCAGCGTCTTCGATTTGAGAAGCTGAAGCAGCCATGTTTGTTGCTTGGTTAGTAACGTTTGTTAAGTTATGATCTAAACGGTTTAATTGAGAACCGAAAGTTGCTCTATGATCAGCAACTGTTTGGATGGCAGCATCTACGGCCTCCATTGCAGCTTTAGCATTATCTGGAGTTGTTAAATCTCCAACGGCAGTAAGAAGTGTAGCTGCTGATGCATCAATTGCAGTAACTGTAAGTTTATCACCAGATACATCAGAAAGTTGAAGATCAACATCTGTACCGTCAGTGCTTAAAATTTTATTTCCGTTAAAGTTTGTTGTACCGGAAATATGGTCAATTTCTTCAGCTAATGCTTGGTATTCTAAATCTAAAGAAGCTTGGTCTTTATCTTTGTTAGTACCGTTTGCAGATTGGGTTGCAAGATCACGCATACGAAGTAAGATGTTTGAAATTGAGTTTAATGCTGCATCAGCAGTACGAAGCATAGACATACCGTCTTGCGTGTTACGAGCACCGACGTTTAAGCCGCCCTCTTTTGCACGCATACGAGTAGCGATTGCTAGACCTGCCGCATCGTCAGCCGCACTGTTGATTGATTTACCGCTTGATAAGCGATTCATAGCTGTATTCATTTTGTCTTGGTTTTGGCGCATGTACTCTTGAGTACGCATGCTGTTAATGTTTGTATTAATTCTCATGTTAAGAAACCCCCATTTTTTTATATTGACTTTTCTGCAAATTGAAAAACGGTAATATGCGAAAAAATCAATTTCGAGATTTATTGTAATCCCTGTCATAGCGGGTGTCAACTAAAAATTCGAATTAATAAATATAAAAAAATAACAGTTTAACAATATATTCATTTTTTTATTACAATATTATTAAAAGGATTATTGCAAACTTTAAAAAAAAACTCTAATATTAGATTATCTTTGTTTACCGAAAAGGTGATATTATGTTAGTTGGAAATATAGTAAAAGAAGTGCTTGCATATAAGAAAGGACAAATTCAGCAAAAGCTAAGTAGTCCACAAGCATTCGTTAGTAGTCGTTTTCAAGAGAAGTTGCAGAGTGAACCTGCGAAGGAGGCGAAGGGTACTACGCAGCCGGCAAAGGTAGAGGATATGAGTCAGCCGGTACAATCTACGAAAATAGAAACGGTTGTGAATAAACCGGAACAATCTATTAATAAAGTAGAGGAAGCGAGTAAGCCTGAAGAAAAGACTGAAACGAAGAACGTAGATGAAGTGCAAGTCGCACAAAAAGAGTTTGAACGACGTTTCCCAGAAACGAAAAATGAGGCTGCTGATACGTGGGAATTAACGAAGAAGTATAATATTCAAAAAATACGTTCTTCCAATGAGGGGAAGTATGAGGATATTATTGATAGAGTGAGTCGTACATACGGAATTCCGAAAACGTTAATTCAAAAAATGATTGAAGTAGAGTCTAATTTTAATCCGAAAACGGTGTCACATGCAGGTGCGATGGGTCTTATGCAGCTTATGCCAGCGAATGTGAAAGAGATGGGTATAAAAAATCCATTTTCACCAGCTGAAAGTATTGAGGGCGGTGTGAAAGAGTTAAGCGGTTATTTAAAGAAAAATAACGGCGACTTAGTATTGGCACTTGCTTCTTATAATGCTGGCCCTGGTAATGTGAGAAAGTACGGAGGCGTACCACCATTTAAAGAAACGCAAGGATATATTAAAAAAATATTAAATATCGACGTTTCAAAATAAGAAATTTCATATATAGAGAGAACATGAAATTTTCGTGAACATGATATGGGAGTTGGCTAGATTTGAAATTACAAGATGATATTCCGTTAACAATTTATTTTGAAATCGGAAATACGAAAAAGAAAATTGAAGATTTGCTTCATATTACGAAAGGTACATTGTATCGTCTTGAAAATTCAACGAAAAATACGGTGCGTCTTATGCTTGAGAATGAAGAGATTGGAACCGGAAAGATTTTGACGAAAAACGGGAAGATGTACGTTGAAATCGTTGAATTGAAAAGGTAGGGAAGGGGATTGTCATGAGTGGCGAAAAATTAAGCCAAGAGCAAATTGATGCCCTGCTGAAGGCGGTAAATGAAGGCGAGGAAATGCCAGCTTTCGCACAAGAAGCAGGGAAGCAAGAGAAATTTCAAGAGTATGATTTTAATAGACCGGAGAAGTTCGGTGTTGAGCATTTACGTAGCTTGCAAGCAATTGCTTCTACATTTGGTAAACAGACGTCACAGACGTTGTCAGCGCGTATGCGTATTCCAATTGAGCTAGAGCCTTCAACGGTTGAGCAAGTTCCGTTTACGAGTGAGTATGTGGAGAAAATGCCGAAAGATTACTATTTATATTGTGTTATTGATCTTGGCCTCCCGGAGCTTGGAGAAATTGTTATTGAGATTGATTTAGCATTCGTTATTTATATTCATGAATGTTGGCTTGGTGGAGATAGTAAGCGTAACTTTACGATGCGCAGACCACTTACCGCATTTGAGTTTTTAACACTGGATAATATTTTTATGCTCCTTTGTAAAAATTTAGAGCAATCATTTGAAAGCGTTGTGGCGATTGAACCAAAATTTGTAACGACGGAGACAGACCCGAATGCATTAAAGATTACGACAGCGAGTGATATCATTTCATTACTGAACGTAAATATGAAAACTGATTTTTGGAATACGACAGTTCGTATCGGTATTCCGTTCTTATCTGTTGAAGAAATTATGGATAAGTTAACATCTGAAAATATTGTTGAACATTCTTCAGATAAACGTAAAAAGTACACGTCTGAAGTGGAAGTGAAAGTAAATCAAGTGTACAAACCTGTTCACGTTGCAATTGGCGAGCAAAAGATGACAATGGGTGAGATTGAACAAATTGAAGAAGGCGATATTATTCCGCTTCATACGAAAGTTTCGGATGAATTACTTGGTTATGTAGATGGAAAGCATAAATTTAATTGTTTTATTGGGAAAGATGGAACGCGTAAGGCGCTCTTATTTAAAAGTTTTGTAGAGTAGGAGGATCCATATGAAGCATGAAGTATCTCCTGTGTCATTAATGGGATTAGAAGATTTTGCAGGAAAGCGAAATGAAGCGGGTAAAGCACATATTGATACCGTTTCAGATATTTCGATTGAACTTGGTGTAAAGCTTGGAAAGTCATCTATTACGCTCGGTGATGTGAAACAGTTAAAAGTTGGCGATGTTCTGGAAGTAGAGAAAAACCTAGGACATAAAGTAGATGTGTATTTAAGTAATATGAAAGTCGGCATTGGGGAAGCGATCGTAATGGACGAGAAGTTCGGTATTATCATTTCTGAAATTGAAGCCGATAAGAAGCAAGCTGCGCTTATGAGAGCGCAAAGTCAAATGCAAGATAAAGAGTAGAGGAGGAGTCATATGTCGTATATGACGACCTTATTTCAAGTCGTTTTACTGTTTGGAGCGCTCGGTTATGGTGCATATTATATGACGAAAAAGACGCGCAAGCAGCAGTTTTTTAAGCAAGGTGAAAATGGCCATATTCAAGTGAAAGACGGTGTGTATTTAAATCATCAAACGAGCGCCTTTTTATTTGAAGTAGACGGCAAGCAAGTGTTCACTGTTATTAGTAATAACGGTGTACAATCTGTGCAATTAACAGGAACAGGAAATCAGTTTCAACAAGCACTAGAAGACGCGGTGAAGAGTGAAACGAAAAAAGTAGAGGATCCATCATGAGAATAAAGAAACAGTTATCATTATTAGCCGTTATTTTCGTATTTTCTATCGTTTTTTCAATTATTTTTGTAAATCCAGCGTATGCGGCCCCGAACGGTTTTATTAATTTCGAAAATGGAAAAGAGTTTACGAGTAATTCAAGTGTACAACTATTTGCGCTCGTTACCCTTTTATCATTATCTTCTTCTATCGTTCTATTATTTACACATTTTACTTATTTTATGATCGTTCTTGGGATTACACGTCAAGGACTTGGGGTAATGAACTTACCACCGAACCAAGTGCTTGTAGGACTTGCACTATTTTTATCCCTCTTCACGATGCAGCCGGTACTTGGGCAGCTAAAGAGCGATGTTTGGGATCCGATGACGAAAGAGAAAATAACAGTAAGTCAAGCTGCGGAGACGACAGCTCCGATTATGAAAGAGTATATGTCAAAGCATACGTATAAGCATGATTTAAAAATGATGCTGAAAGTGCGCGGAGAAGAGTTGCCGAAAGATTTGAAAGATCTTTCATTATTTACGCTCGTACCATCCTTTACGTTAACGCAAATTCAAAAGGGATTATTAACGGGGATGTTCATTTATTTAGCGTTTGTATTTATAGATTTGATTATTAGTACACTTTTAATGTACCTCGGGATGATGATGGTACCGCCGATGATTTTAAGTTTACCATTTAAAATACTCGTTTTCGTATATTTAGGTGGATATACAAAAATCGTCGACATTATGTTTAAAACGGTCGCCTGAAACGTTTGATGCTATGTGATAGGAGTCATATAAATGAATACGTCACCAATTATAGATATTTTTCAAACCTTTTTTTATAAAGGGGTTATGATTTTAATGCCGGTTGCCGGTGTTAGTATGATTGTCGTTATTATTATCGCTGTCATTATGGCGATGATGCAAATTCAAGAACAAACGCTGACGTTTTTACCGAAAATGGCGAGTATTGTACTCGTTATTATCATTTTAGGTCCGTGGATGTTTCAAGAGTTAACGACGCTTATTTTAGATTTATTTGATAAAATCCCATCGCTATTGCGTTCGTACTAAGATAGGTGAACTGAAATGAATATGGAATTATGGGCGGCGACGTTTTTTGCGTTTTGCCGCATTACTTCATTTTTATATTTTTTACCGTTTTTCTCAGGTCGATCCATTCCAGCGATGGCAAAGGTTGTAGTTGGACTTGCTCTTTCAATCACAGTTGCGGATCAAGTTGATGTCTCTCACATAAAGACAACTTGGGACGTGGCAGCTTATGCAGGAACGCAAATAGTAATTGGATTATCGCTTTCAAAAATTGTAGAAATGCTGTGGAACATTCCAAAAATGGCAGGGCATATTTTAGACTTTGATATCGGTTTATCACAGGCAAGTTTGTTTGATGTAAATGCAGGTTCACAGTCTACTTTACTTTCAACCATTTTTGATATATTTTTTCTCATTATTTTTATTTCACTTGGCGGCATTAATTATTTCGTTGCCACGATTTTAAAGTCGTTTCAATATACAGAGGCGATTTCAAAATTGCTGACGACTAGTTTTCTAGATAGTCTACTCGCAACGTTATTATTTGCGATTACATCCGCGGTTGAAATTGCTCTTCCGCTTATGGGAAGTTTGTTCATCATTAACTTTGTTTTAATTTTAATCGCAAAAAACGCTCCGCAATTAAACGTTTTTATGAATGCGTACGTCATTAAAATCACATGTGGTATTTTGTTTATTGCGATGAGTGTACCGATGCTCGGTTATGTGTTTAAAAATATGACGGATGTATTGCTTGAGGAATATACGAAACTATTTAACTTTTTCTTAACGAAGTAGGGGGACGCGCATGGCAAAGGATAATAAAACAGAAAAGGCCACCCCGCAGAAGCGTAAGAAATCGCGTGAAGAAGGGAATATTGCCCGGAGTAAAGATTTAAATAATTTATTTTCCATACTTGTATTAGCAGTTGTCGTTTACTTTTTCGGAGATTGGCTCGGATATGAGATTGCAAATTCTGTAGCGGTGCTGTTTGATCAAATTGGAAAAAATACAGATTCAACTGAGTATTTTTATTTAATGGGGATTTTATTATTAAAAGTATCCGCGCCGATATTAATACTCGTATACGCTTTTCATTTATTTAATTATATGATTCAAGTCGGTTTCTTATTTTCTTCTAAAGTTATTAAGCCGAAAGCGTCGCGTATTAACCCCAAAAACTATTTTACGAGATTGTTTAGTCGTAAAAGTTTAGTAGATATTTTGAAATCACTATTTTATATGGGATTAATCGGCTACGTTGCTTACGTTCTCTTTAAAAAGAATTTAGAGAAAATCGTTAGTATGATTGGATTTAACTGGACTGCGTCACTTACTGAAATTATTAGGCAAATTAAATTTATCTTTTTAGCTATTTTAATTATATTAATTGTTCTTTCTATTATTGATTTTATTTATCAAAAATGGGAGTACGAACAAGATATTAAGATGAAAAAAGAAGAAGTAAAAAGAGAGCATAAAGATAATGAAGGGGACCCGCAAGTAAAGGGAAAGCGAAAAAACTTTATGCATGCGATCTTGCAAGGGACAATTGCGAAGAAGATGGATGGTGCAACGTTTATTGTAAACAATCCGACTCATATTTCGGTCGTACTTCGGTACAATAAACAGGTTGATGCGGCGCCAATTGTCGTTGCAAAAGGGGAAGATGAGCTCGCATTATACATACGAACGCTTGCCCGCGAACAAGAAATACCAATGGTGGAAAACCGTCCGCTTGCTCGTTCTTTATATTATCAAGTCGAGGAAGATGAGACGATTCCAGAAGATTTATACGTAGCTGTAATTGAAGTTATGCGCTATTTAATTCAAACGAATGAACTTGAAGTATAATAGCGCGGTTGGAGGAGATCTCTTGTGTTTAAGATAGATTCTGCAAGAACCTATTTTTCTATCTTTTTAGCAGCGTCATTCGTAGTGGCGCTCTTAATTCCACTTCCACCATTTATACTTGATATCGTTATCGTTTTTTTACTAAGTATGTCAGTGCTTATTTATATGCGAGCAACAAGTATTAACGAGTGGGATGAATTAAAGTCATTTCCGACGATGCTGTTATTAATCGGGATTTTCCGCGTATCGATTAACGTATCGACGACGCGAGCGATTTTGACAGACGGAAATGCGGGGCATGTTATTGAAGAGTTCGGTCAGTTTGTTATTGGCGGGAACTTATTAATTGGTATCGTTATTTTCATAGTATTAATCATATTCCAGTTTATCGTTGCAAACGGTGCATCTCGTACAGCTGAAGTTGCAGCTCGTTTTACACTTGATTCTTTACCCGGGAAACAAATGTCGATCGATGCTGATTTAAACCAGCGTATTATTACTGAAAAAGATGCACAGGCAAAACGAAAGAAATTAAATATGGAAACAGAGTTTTACGGAGCGATGGATGGTGCCGGAAAGTTCATTAAAGGGGACGTTATTTTCGGGATTGTCATTTTATTCGTAAACATTATTTTCGGTTTAATTGTCGGGATGATGCAGCAGGGCATGAGTTTTGCTGAAGCAGCTATTCACTATACACAGCTAACTGTCGGTGACGGAATCGTAAACCAAATCGGTTCGTTAATGCTTGCGATTTCAACAGGTATTATCGTAACACGTGTATTTGATGGTTCAGCGGATACGGTAACTGAAGGTATCTTTAAAGAGTTATTAGCACATGAAGTTGTTGTATATGCGCTTGGTGGTTTATTTATTGCGATGGGTATTTTCACTCCGCTACCATTTCTACCGTTTGCTCTTGTTGGTGGGACAATTATTTTCTTAGGAATTCGTAATAAAAACCGAATAAAGAAAGAAAAAGAAGACGAGCTTCAAAAAGAATTAGAAATGATTCAAGGCGAAGATGAGCAACTGCAACAAGTGGAAGATTCATTCGGAGTATTTACAGATAAATATCCAATTATAGTAGAACTCGGTTTAGATTTAGCAGCCCTTGTAAAGCAGAAGATTAACGGGGAAACAGCTCGTGATAAAGTTGTTCTTATGAGGAAGTCGATTATTACCGACCTTGGTATTAACGTTCCTGGCATTAACTTTAAAGATAATACGAGTTTTAGACCACGCGGACGTTACATTATTCGTATTAAAGGTGCGAAGGCAGCTGAAGGTGTTTTAAAATCAGGTTATTTATTAGCATTGAAAACACCGAATGTAATGGCCGATTTAGATGCAGAACCAGCGAAAGATCCAATTTTCGGTGAAGATGGATATTGGATTTTAGAGCATATGGTACAAGATGCACAAATGAAAGGCTATCAAGTATTAGAGCCACTTAGCATATTAATTACACATTTAGATGTTGTCGTTAGACGTAATCTTCATGAGTTAATTCAGCGTCAACATGTAAAAGACTTAATTAACTCGCTTGAAAATGATAACGGTGTTTTATTAGAAGAGATTAAGAAGAAAGAAATCGACTTATCACTCGTTCAAAATGTTATTAAACAATTGCTAAAAGAGGGTATTTCTATTCGTGATTTACCAACTATTATCGAAGGTATTATTGACGGAAAAGAAATTTATCAAAATCATGTAGACGGTGTAACGTCATTCGTCCGTGAATGTATTTCAAAAGTGATTTGTGAAAATGCGAAAAATCCTGACGGTAAAATATATGCGGCGCTCTTCTCAGATTCAATAGAGTTAGATGCGGATGTTGTAAATAATTCATACCAAGGTTACTTATTAAACTGGGATTTAGATTTAGAAACACGTGTTGTTGAACAAGTACAGCGTGTCTTTAAACAAGCTCGTTTAATGGGAAGAGAACCAGTATTATTAACGCGTAGAAAAGATTTCAGATTTGCGATTGTAAGACTTCTTGAGCGTTATCAAGTAGAAGCGCAAGTACTTTGTATTAGCGAATTAGCACCAGAAATTGTTGTAGATCAAATTGCCTATATTGAATAGTAGGGGGTGAAGTAATGGAAAGTACAGAAAAGAAAGAAGCGTTAATGCGAATAAAAGCAGCTTCGAAAAATGAATTGTATCGAAAGTTATTTGACCAATATGGTACAGATTATTATTACGTTGTCGATGAAAGTGTAAAACGAAATATCCCGTTTTTTTGGAAAAAGAATTATGAAATGTTAGTTGCTTTTCCAGAGGATAAACAGGAAGAAGTGAATGAAGGCACAGCTCAATTTCATGAACAACTAATGGATGTTGTAAATGATTCTTCAGAACAAATTGTGAAGGCGAACGGAATTCAATCGGTACTGCACAATTTAGAAAACTTGACGACTTCTATGTCATATGCGGCGATGCAAACAGGAAATAGTGAAGAATGGACAAGAAAGAAAGAGAAACTATTAAAGTTGTTTGAAAAAGGTATCGTCGTTGTGAAACAGACGGAAGAAACGAAATTAGCGAAAGTAACAAAAAAGCAAAAAACTGTGAAAAAAGTTGTTCCGGTCAAGAAAGAAGAAGTGGTTGTAAAAAAAGAAAACCAAGAATCTGTACCGTTTATTATTCAAAAAGTAATTCGCATGCTAGAGCAAAACGATGTAGAACAATATTTCATTCATGCATATGCTGAAAAGTTAAAAGTGAAGTTTGAGAATGCGACGATGATTACAGAAGAAGAAGTGATCGGATACATATTGGAAGATATGAGATCTCATTTCAATACGGAAAATGTTTTTGAAAAAGAAGTGCAAACAATTGCATTAATCGGTCCAACTGGAGTTGGAAAAACGACGACACTTGCGAAAATGGCATGGCAGTTTCACGGTAAGAAAAAAACGGTCGGTTTTATTACGACAGATCATTCACGCATTGGAACAGTACAGCAACTGCAAGATTACGTCAAGACAATTGGATTTGAAGTAATCGCTGTACGTGATGAAGCTGCAATGACAAGAGCGCTTACGTATTTTAAAGAAGAAGCACGTGTCGATTATATTTTAATTGATACAGCCGGAAAAAATTATCGTGCGTCAGAAACAGTGGAAGAAATGATTGAAACGATGGGACAAGTAGAGCCAGATTACATTTGTTTAACGTTATCAGCTTCGATGAAAAGTAAAGATATGATTGAAATCATTACGAACTTTAAAGATATTCATATTGATGGTATCGTATTTACGAAATTTGATGAAACAGCAAGTAGTGGTGAATTATTGAAAATTCCAGCAGTATCATCGGCTCCAATTGTATTAATGACAGACGGACAAGACGTGAAGCAACATATACATATCGCTACAGCTGAACATTTAGCGAAACAAATGTTGCAAACATCATAGAAAAGAGGTGAAGGATAAGGCAACTGCCTTATTCAAACGAGTATGAACGGTCTTTATATAGGTTCTATGGGTATGATGAATTACATGCAGCGCATTAATGTTCATTCGAATAACGTTGCAAATGCTCAAACGACAGGATTTAAAGCAGAAAATATGACTTCTAAAGTATTTGATGTACAAGACACATATCGCCGCGGAGATGGGGCTGTGACAAATATCGGTTCGACTGATTACGCTGTAGTACCAGCCGCAACGCATGTGAACTTAGTACAAGGAAATATACAAATGACAAATAGTGATACAGATTTCTTTTTAGATGACGGTACGGCCGGCACAGCTTCGTTTTTTGTTACATCTAAAAATAATGAAACGTTTTTAACGAGAGACGGTAGTTTTACATTAAATAGTGATCGTTATTTACAAACAACTTCAGGCGCTTTCGTAATGGGAGAGAATAATGAACGTATTCGTATTCCAGAAGGAGCAAAAGTAGCTGTACAAGCAGACGGTACGTTATATGATGCAGTAACACAAAATAATATTGCCCGCCTGCAAACAAAAACAGTAGGTGCAGAAGCGAATAATCGTCTCGTACAAAGAGAGAACAAAAGCTTTACACTAGCAGAAGGAAACATTGCTGATTTACCGAACGGAGTAGGGACAGTAAAAAATCATATGCTAGAAAATTCAAATGTAGATATGACGAAAGAGATGGCTGATCTTATGACGGAACAAAAAATGATTTCAGCGTCACAACGCGTTATGACTTCATTTGATAAAATTTATGAAAAAGAAGCGAACGAAATATTGAGATAGGAGACTTTCCTTAGCGGAAGTCTTTTTTTATTGCTTTTATTACAGTTACATCATAAAATGATAATGATTATCAACATCGTTATTGTGAGGATAGAATTTCATAATGATAGCAATGTTTATTTAACTAAGTGAATTAAATATATCAGCAACCCCTGCTAGTCAAGTGATTGGCTAGTAGTGAGGGTTAACTGCGGGCAATCACTAAAGCTGATTGAACTACAACGTGGCTAGAAATAGCGAGTGTGAATGTCGCGAAAGCAGAAAAAATCAATCAGATGGTGCAAGGTTAAATCCTAAACATTAGAATAATGGGTCTTCCGCCTCGAATCATCTAAGTCAAAATGGATAAGATGAACGTTCAACGACTATTTCGTATAACTGACGAGAGTACACCACAAGCCTATGGTGGTGGAAAATACTCTATCTCTAAAGAGATAAACATATAGTCTGCGCTCATGTGAAAACATGAGAAGTTCATAAGAGAACTGGCTAAGGAATTGCGCCCTTAGTTGAACGAGATAAATTTTATTGAATCTATCAAACTTCATTGAATATATAGAACGTATGTGCTATGGTGGATTCAATGAGGTGAGAATAATAATGAAATTTTCACGAGTTAGTCAAGTATCGGAATTAACAGGTTTGTATCCTAGTAGTCTTAGGAGAATGCTGGTGGAGTACGCTACTATTCAGAAGAATAAATCTTTCATTATCTGAAAGGTGAGTGCCCGAATAATCGCACAGTAAAGGAGTAGGCTTCTGATGATATTTGCGAAGAAAGTCAGACTGATTCCAACGCCTGAACAAGAAAAAGTGCTTAGAAACCATGCTGGTGCTGCAAGATTCGCTTATAACTATTGTAAAAGAATGAGTGATAGATACTATAAGCTATTTGGAAAATCTGTTTCACAGTTAGCTTTACAGAAACGATTTACAAAGATCAAGAAGCGAAAGAGATATGAGTGGTTAAATGACATCAACGCACAAGTTCCCAAACAGGCTTCAAAAGATTTTGATAAGGCGAGGAAACATTCGTTCAAAAAGTACAAAAATGGTTCTCACACTTCTTATAAATCCAAAAAAGATTTAATCCAAGGATTTTATGCTAATTATGAAAGACTGATTATAGGAAAGAAAGTAGTTCATATTCAGTCCGTTGGAGAAGTGAAAACAAGCCAACAACTACCAAGAAACAAAAAGCCATCAAATCCAAGAGTTACCTTTGATGGTCGTCACTGGTGGATTAGTGTAGGGTTCCAAGAAGACTTTGCATCACAAGAACTAACCAATGAGTCGATTGGTGTGGATGTTGGTTTAAAAGAGCTGTTTGTAGCTTCTAATGGTACGAAAGAACGAAATATAAACAAAGATGCTAAGGTTAAAAAACTTTTGAAAAGGAAAAAGTCAGCGCAAAGAGATATGTCTAGGAGATTTAAAAAAGGTGTAAAAATTCAATCTGCCGGATATGAAAAAGCCAAAACTGAGCACCTGCGGTTATCTAGGAAAATTATGAATATCCGAAATAACCATATCCATCAAGCAACAGCTAAATTGGTGAAAACCAAACCAATGAGGATTGTTGTGGAAGACTTATCTATCTCAAACCTGTTAAAAAACAAAAAACTATCGAAAGCATTTTCATTTCAAAAATTAAACTTCTTCTTTCAATGTTTATCATACAAGTGCGAGAAGTATGGCATTGCGTATGTAAAAGCTGATAAATGGTTCGCCTCAAGCAAGATTTGCTCATGTTGCGGAGTAAAATACGACCATTCAGTTCAACCAGAAGGACAGTGGAGTTTAAAAATACGTGAGTGGTGTTGTGTTGGGTGCAATAGCCATCACGATAGGGATGTAAATGCTTCGATAAATTTATCAAGATGGGTAAAATAAATGCTTGATAATAGGAGGTAACGATACTGCCTCGTGTGGAGTGTTATACCCCTCGTCCCCTCGGGGTTGCGAGAACACGATGAAGCACTAATTTGTATAAATTTGATTGAATTGTATAGATTTAGTTAAGTTTATCGTATCGGAAGAGTATACAGGTTCTACTTTACGGGAGCATTTGGAGGAGAATCTATCAAATATGTTGCAGCTAAAATAAGTGGAATAGTATGTAAAAAAAGCCTTTTAATTAGAAGGCTTTTTATTTTCGGGTGAAATTTCAGAATTATCAATTGACTTTACAGTTCTGTTTTTTTATATTAGTAGGTATACTAATAACTACTAACGTACATACATCGTTTTGAAATGAGAGTTATATAGATTGTGAGGGGTACTGATGGATGAAATTATAAAGGAATTACAAAAGTTAGGTTTTTCCCAGTATGAATGTAAAGCTTATATTGGACTACTAAAACATTCCCCAGTAACTGGGTATGAAGTGAGTAAACAGACAGGAGTACCTCGTTCGATGATTTATGAAGTGCTCGGTAAATTGATGGATAAAGGAGCAGTGCATATCGTTCCTACTGAACCAGTGAAATATGTACCAGTACCAGCTACGGAGTTAATGGATCGAATGCGAAAAGATTTTGAAAAGTCCTTTGAATTTTTAGACCGGAAATTAAATTGTTTAGAACAAGAGCGACAAATAGATGTAATTTCGCATATTCGCTCCAATGATCGTGTTGTAAAAGAAATATGCAATATAATTAATAGGGCGAAGGAAGAGCTATGGATTTCTGTTTGGGAAGATCAAGTGCATGAAATTGAGCCATATATTCGTCAAAAGGAAGAGGAAGGTGTACATATATTTTCAATCTTATTTGGCGCTCCAAATACAAAAATAGGCGCGACGTTTCACCATAATTATATGACGCCCCACGTTGTTGAAAAGAGAATGGGTGGTCATTTAACTGTTATTGCTCGTGATGGAGAGGAAGTATTAATTGCGAACTTCTCAAATGATAGCACTTCATGGGCCGTTACAACGTATGACCCAGCTTTAGTTCTCGTTGCTACAGAGTATGTGCGGCACGATATTATGGTCGAAGAAATTACGAAGGAATTTGGGGCTGATAAGTTAGATACGTTGTGGCGTGAAAATATAGATTTAGTTCATGTCGTAACAGGAAAAAGAACGATGGAAAGAATGGAGGATGATACGAATGAGTAAAGCTCAGGCCCATGTATCTTTACAGAGCGATGATACATTTCAGCAAGGAGTAAAAGATTGTTTACCAACTGTATTTGGTTATTTAAGCATCGGTATAGCAGCTGGTGTAATTGCAAAAACAGCAGGTTTCTCAATCATTGAAATTGCGTTTATGTCCACTTTAATTTATGCAGGTTCTGCCCAATTTATATTAGCTGGTATGTATGCAGCTGGCGCTCCTGCTTCAGCAATCATTTTTACCGTCTTTTTTGTTAATTTACGCCACCTTCTAATGAGTGCTGCCCTTGCACCGTACTTTACGAAACTTCCGCTATTAAAAAACGTATTTATCGGTTCTCAAATTACAGATGAAACGTTCGGCGTGGCAGTGCAGCATGCAGCGCAAAAAGGATATGTAGGCGACAGGTGGATGATGGGCTTAAATGTAACGGCATATTTAAATTGGATTCTTGCTACTATTATTGGCGGGCTTTTTGGTGAGTGGATACCAGATCCACATACGTACGGCATGGATTATGCATTACCAGCAATGTTTATCGGATTATTTGTTCTTCAGCTCATAAGTAGTAAACCGAAACTAGCAATTCATCTTACTGTTGCAATTGTAGCGATTATAATCGCATACGTTTCACACTTATTTATGTCAGATAGTATAGCGGTTATTATCGCAACATTACTAGCTGCGACGATTGGAGTTGTGATTGAAAAATGGAAATGAGATTGGACGTACTATTACTTTTACTAGCAGCAGGAGCTGTCACACTCGTGCCACGTATTTTACCTCTACTCGTATTTAGCAAACTTCAAATTCCGGACTGGGGTTTAAAATGGTTAAATTACATACCAATTGCGATATTAGCAGCACTTTTAGCCCAAGTATTATTTATGCATGAGACGATGCAGTGGGATTACCTTATCGCAGCAATCCCGACATTTCTTGTTGCAATATATACTCGTAGTTTATTAGGTACAGTATTAACGGGAGTGAGTGTGATTATTTTGTTACGTTTCTTTTTCTAAAAAGGATTACGCTCATATAATAGCGAAAAGTGTAATAACATGAAAAATATAGGGGTGGTGTTATGATACTTTTAACGATAGGAGCAATTTTGTTAACGTTGTTTATTTTCTTTATTATCGGCTTTATTACGTTTATGATGTTTGTTGATAAGGCGACACCTCAAATATATTATACACCTTGTGAATCAGTGACAGTGAAAGCTAAAGGTAAAGATAAAAGGAAGAAAAGTTGAATGTTGGCTTTTCTTCCTTTTCTTTTATCTGATTTTTCTGTATAGTTTAAGTTAGTTATACAACTAACTTAAAAGGAGGTCGTAGAAGTGGCAAAACCGAATGTTGTTAATAAGAAGAAGTTATTAGAAGCGGCAAAAGCAATTATTGCAGAGCACGGGATGGAAAAGTTGACATTAAAAGCAGTTGCAGAAAGTGCTGAAGTTACACAAGGTACCGTATATTATCATTTTAAAACGAAGGATCAATTATTACTTGAAGTAACTGAATCGTTTTGTAAAGCGTCATGGGAACAAATAGGAAAGGATGTACAGTTAGAGAAGGCTTTACAGTCTGCGGAAAGTAGATGTGTGAAAGATTCAATGTATCATCATTTGTTTTTTCAATTAGTAGCTAGTGGATTACAAAATGATGCGATGAAAGATAAAATTGGTGGATTGTTACATTATGAAAATCAAGAATTAAAAGGTGTGTTAAATAAAAAAATAGGAGATACAATGACAACTCAAATTTCAACTGAAACATTGAGCATTTTATGTAATGCATTAATTGACGGATTGGCATTGCAAGCATTATTCAATCCATCTTTTTCTACAGATAAAGTATATGGTGATTTATATACGCTCTTGGAAAAGTTTTCAGTGCTGCAAAAGGGAGGTAATGTCAGTGAATAATAGATTTTGGCTCACTATTTTATTTTCGATTGGTATATGGTTTTTTGCCTCAGCATTCTTCATTATTTTCGGTTCTTCCGTTTTATTAGAATACACTTCAAGTAAATTTTTTCTACAATTGACGTTTCTTGAATTAGGCACAGCTATAGCCTTATACTTTGTAATGTGGTTATACAAAAAACTAGATACTACGAAATATGCAGTTATTAAGTTAGGTATATGCGGTACAGCAATCGGTTTAATTTTAGATACTTACATCTTATATAATTCTTCTAATTTATTCTCACAATTCTCCTCACAGCAAATCATATCATTTACCATTTGGATGGTTATTGCTTATGCTTTATATTTACTAATTCCTTTCGTCATGGAACGAAAAAAATTGTTGTAAAGAGGTATGTTATCCTCTTTACAACAATTACATCCCGGAAAGAACTAACAAAAACAACCCAAATAAAAAACTAATAAAGGAAAGAAAACCGATACATATTGAGAACACACGATTGTTTCTCCATTCGCGCCAGAAAACGATAAATCCTAAAATACAAAGAAAAAACCAAATGGGCAGGAATATGAACTCGCTAATTTTCTCGGGAAGTAAACCATAAAAAGTTGTTACATATAAGATCCAATTTGTAAAAAATAAAATGCAAACGATAATAGATTGTAAGTGGGGGCGTTTGAAAAACTCCCCTTTTTTAACGGTTGTAAAAATGATAGTTAGCGCTAATATAAATGCAATGAATATGAAAAAAAGTAAGAGTAATGTGAGCGTCATTTGAATCTCCTTTATAAGATTGTTTTTGCAAGAAATGAATCTATTACATTGTATGCCTGCTTTGTAGAGTTCTCACTATATTTTTCAGTGTACGGATTTAGAAATCCATGTTCACCGTGTAGTTGTATTATTTCTAATAAAGGATTCTTTTGTTGCTGCAATGTTTGGATTAAAGAGGATATTGAAAAACTAACTTCTTTTTCAGGGAAAATAAGTAAGGTAGCACATGTTGGTTTCATATGAATATAGTCACGTATACGGGAACCGTAACAGCCGATAATAAAATCTATTTTCGGATTGTTACTACATAGCCAAGAGATGGTAGCGCCAACACTAAATCCGATAAGTCCAATATGTGTATAATTACTTGAAAGAGTATTGATGAATTCTTTAATTTGTTCTTTTCCATCATCAAATCCAATATTATTTACAAAATGTTGATATGCTTTTTCTTCATCACTATAATGAAATGCATGTTGCGATTGTAGAAGATTCGGGCAGAATACATCTGTATGGGATGAAGTAAAGTGGTGGGTAACGTGATGCATATGGTCGTTCACACCATATATTTCATGAACAGCAACGAGAGCTAATTTTTTCTTCATCGTTACAATGTACCTCTATGAAACTTAAATTCTTTCTCAACAAGGCATATACGTAGATGGAAGTTTTCATACCATTGCTCACGACCTCTTTTTTTCGCTTCTTTATGTAAGGCGTTCTGTTTCCAATTGTCAATTGCCGCAAGTGATTCCCAATAAGAAATTGTGATTCCGAGTCCCGAATGATTTCGTGCACTTTCTACACCTAAAAATCCAGGTTGCTGCTTTGCAAGTTCCTCCATTTTGTCGGCAACGGTACTATAATCTGTCGTATCATTTGATAAATGAGAAGTGAATATAACTGCATAATAATGATTGTTTTTTTCTAAAGCAGATTTCATTATCTTTCCCCCTTAATATATAGTGCGAATAATTCATTTATAGTTTGTATTTTAGCAGGTTAAAAAAAGAAAAGAAGTAGAAGATTCTTATTTTTTCAGTTGTTGTAAAACAAGGCGGTATAGAGAATTTATATGAAAGTAAGAAAAATGCCACTTCAAAATCGAAGCGGCATTTTTTATATTTCCTCTAAGCTATTAACGGGGACCGTTAATTCGCGGTCTGGATTTTTAACTTCATATATGCGGGCGGTTTCGTTGCTTTCATCGACGTGTTGAATTGTAACAGGCATGCCTTGAAAACTGACATTTGCTTGTTCAGATGAAACAGAAAGCTCTTTTGCACGTTGAATATTCATTTATATTCCTCCCATCATTATTATCTTTGCTAAAAAAGAGGAATAATATACCATTTCGAGACATTCTTAAAGTTTTTGTATTATTTGTAATGTTTCTTTAATAAATGAAGAGAAAATAGAATCCGGATACGATTGTATCATTTTATTTGCTTTTGTTGCTTCTTCAAGAGCTCTTTTTTTATCATTCAGTTTAACGTAACAAAGTGCACGATATGCACCTGCTGTTGTAAGCCACGATTGATCCAATGGATGGTTCATATAATCCGGTATAATGCCACGTTGTAATGCTTCTAAAGCTTCTTCGTAACGTTTTAATCCGTATAAAGATTTTCCTTTTTCAAGATAATACAATCCGTCGTCTTGAAAAATGGGCTGATCTTTTAGTTTTTCTCGATATTGTTCTAGATGTTTTAATGCGATTGTATATTCATTAGTAATCGTGTTGTAGTAATAGGCTTTTAAAATATTAGTCATCGCAATGGATAGAGTATCTTCTGTAAAAATGGCAAATTGCTCAGATTTCTTTATGTAATATAAATAACGCTCTTTATCAACTGTAATGACTTTTTGATAAGATAAAATCCGGTAAAATACATCTGTTTTATAATACACTTGATGTTTTTTTGAAAATGTGAGTGTCTCTAATATCGTTTCTTCACATTTTTCATAATCGCCACATGCCAGTAATATGATGGCTTTATATAAACATAAATCAATATGTATAATAAGATCCATTTCTAAATGTTTCTCTTCATAATCATTTCTGATATTAGATATAAGTTGTAAACATTCTGCATACTTTTTACGTGTGAATATCGCAAAAGATAATTTTAATTTTGTTTCCGTACTGTCTCGGTATAACTTATATTTTTCGAAAATAGAAACAGCTTTTTCTACGTAAGATTCAATGTTGTAATCTTTCATAATCACCGCAGCAGTTACGAATTGTTTGTATATACGAGCCGTATTTAAAGTAGAAGGGAGCTCTTTTTGAACGATAGGTAGTAAAGTCTCGTACACTTCATCACATTTGTTTTTCTTTATGAGTTGCTCCATTTTTGTAATGAGTTCCACAATTTCTCCATCATCATCTTCTAATAAAAAACTCGCTTCACATTCAAGCTTTTCAGCGATGTATTGTAATGTTTTCATGGAAGGGGTAGCTTTTCCATTTTCAATTTGACTAAGCATACTTTTTGTAAGTTCCGAACCTGCCAGTTCTGTTTGTGTAAGTTTTTTTTCTTTACGTAACGCTTTAATTTTTTCACCGAGAGTTGCCATATTATTGCTCCTTTATAATTAAAAAGTTAAATTGTATTTAACTTTTTGTTGTAAAAATTGGAAAGTTGATTATATAATAAGTTTAACACAATTTAACTTTTAAGGGGAGAAAGTCATTATGGGAGATATAAGTATAGGAGAAAATGATTCAAGAATGAAAGTTGCAACGAGAAATATTATTTTGATGATGATTGGAAAGATGACGTCTTTATTAGGGGCAGGTATTTATACATTCGCAATGGGGTTATACGTATTAAAGACAACTGGTTCAGGGATGGGGTTTGCTATTACGCTCGTTTGCGGATCACTACCAAGGATGATCTGTGGTCCGATTGCAGGTGCTGTAGCTGATCGTGTGAATCGAAAATGGCTTGTCATTGGCACTGATTTATTAAGTAGTTTAACGATGCTTATTATGTTTATTCTTGCTACTATATTTGGACCGTCACTTCTTTTTATCTATATTTCAGCGGCATTATTATCAATTTGTGCAAGTTTTTATTCTGTTGCATTAACTTCGTCTATTCCTAATTTAGTAGATGCGGGGCGTATTCAAAAAGCGAGTGCTTTAAATCAAACGGCAGCTTCTTTATCAAATATTTTAGGGCCGATTATTGGTGGAGTTGTATTTGGTTTCTTTTCCATTAAGTCGTTCTTTTTGTTAAATAGTATTACGTTCTTTTTAGCAGTTATTTTGCAATTATTTATTGTATTTGATTTATACAAAAAAGAAGTGGCTGAGAGTAAAGAGCGTTTCTTGACGAGTATAAAAGAAGGATTTTCATATGTAAAACGACAGCATGAAATATATGGTTTAATGAAAATAGCATTGTGGGTAAACTTTTTTGCGTGTGGGCTAACCGTAGCACTTCCATATATTATCGTCCATACATTGCATCTATCTTCAAAGCAACTCGGTACTGTAGAGGGAATGTTAGCAGTCGGGATGCTAATGGGTGCGATTGCTTTATCGGTGCGTAAAGAAGTGAATAATCCGTTTCGTTCTATTTATACTGGGCTGTTTTTATTTGCGGGTTTAAGTTTATGTACAGTCTTCCCATTGGTAGTTACCATTTCAAAAGGGGCAAGTTTTATTTATTATATTGCTTTTATGATGTTAACGGGTATAGCAATTATGATTGTAAATATTCCGATGCAAGTACATATGCAAAAAACGACAGATCCGAGCTACTTAGGGCGTGTGTTTGGCCTACTTGAAACAATTGCTACTGCAATCGCGCCACTCGGTATGATTGTATATGGATTATTATTAGATATGTTGCCAACTAGCATTGTTATGATGACGATAGGCGGGGGGTTATTGTTAGTTGTATTAGTTGGAGTAAAGCAACATATGGCGAAAAAACAAGTAGATATGTCTGCTTAAAAATAAGAAAATAATAAAAATTTGACTTATCATCATGAAAATGACCAAATTAGTATTTTAGTTTTTGAAACTCTTTTTCATGTATGTTACAGTATAGTGAGCAGACAAAGAAAAGGAGAAAACATCATGAAAAAATTAAGTTTTGTTATGCTTTTTCTGTTAGTCGTAATGGCTGGATGTAGTAATTATGGCACGTATATTGATACAGGTATGCAATCATTGAAAGATGAAAAATATAGTGATGCAACGATGTGGTTTGAAAAAGCGGAAAAAGAGAAAACAGGAAATGAAGCGAAGGCATATAAAGAAGTCGCTCAGTTATTGGAGCGCGGAGCTACATCATTAAAAGATGGTAAGTATTTAGAGACGAAAGATATTGCAAATGAGGTATTACAAAAGAAAAAAGACGATGCACTTGAAAAAGCTGTGACATCAAATGCAGAGGATATGCTTCAAAAAGCAAAAGATGTGGAAAAGAAAGTAAATGAAAGAGTGGCAAAGCGGAGAAAAGTAGAAGAAGAAGGAATCGATAAACTCATTAAAGCGGTCGATAGTATAGATGACGTGAAAGAAAAAGAGAAGAAAGTTTCAGAAGCATTAGATAAGGCTGAAGAGGCGCAGGCAAAAGTTGAAGCGAAGAAAAATAAATAGAGTTATAGTTTGAAAGGCTGTCGTGCATAACGACAGCCTTTTAATTTTTTGCGGCATAAGAAGTGATGCTATGTAGTAAAAAAGAAATAATTTTAGAATTCCATCTGTCCTCATGATGAATCGTATAAATGTTACGTTGAAATTCAAATCCAGGGATAGGTATGTAGCATAGTTCATGTCGTTGTATTTCTTGTTCGATAGCGAGTTTAGAAATAAAAGCAATTCCATTACCGTATTTTAAAATTTGTTTCATCGTTTCTAATGAATCTAATTCAATTTCAGATTGGAACGTAATGTTATGTGCTAACGTCCATTGTGTAAGTAAATCTCTCGTTGTAGATGGATTACGATGCAATAATATACGTTCCCTCTCGATATCTTGTAATGATACATTTTCTTTTTTTGAAAAATGATGTTCTTTGGAGAAAGCAAGAACAAGTGTATCAGGCATTACATTCGTCTGTTTTAAAAGGGATTCATCAAACGGTGCTGCAGAAATTACCCCGAGGTCAATTTCATGATTTTGAAGCATCGTCCGAATTTCAGGAGCTGTTTTTACCATAAGTGTTATTTTTATATTTGGAAATTCGCATTGAAATTGATGAATCATTTCTGGTAAAAGATAAGTCGCTGGTACATAACTAGCACCAATTGTTATAGCACCTTTATGAAAATCTTTAAATTCTTGCGTGACCCGTCTAGCTTCTTTCATCAGTGCATCTATTTTACAAGCATAATGATGAAGTGCCTCACCAGCCTCCGTTAAGAAATATCTTCCAGAACGTAATTCAAATAAAGGTACACCAAGCTCCTCTTCTAAGCTTTTTATATGGAATGTAATAGTAGGTTGTTTCACACCAAGTTTTTCTGCAACAATCGTAAGTTTTTTATATTTCTTAATGAGCACTACAATTTCTAATTTTAAGAGATTCACGGCAAGTTACCCCTTTTTCTTCTAACTATAGAAAAAATCTATAGAAATAAATAGTTTATTAGAAGTTTTTTAATTTAATCTTTACAGTACATTAACATTCAGTATAAATCTTCCATATAGAATGAAAGCAGGTTAAGAGTAAGGGGAGAGAGGTGATACGATGGATATTAAAATTCATGGATTAGAAAAGAACTTTGGAAAAACACAGGCGTTGAAACCATTACAAATTGTTATGAAACAAGGCGAATTCACCACACTTTTAGGACCTTCGGGATGCGGGAAAACGACTTTACTTAGAATGATTGCAGGACTTGAAGAGCCAGATAAAGGTGAAATATATTTTGGGGATAAGTGCATGTATTCTGGTGCAAAAAAAATAAAAACATCTCCTCATGAACGTAATATCGGTATGGTATTTCAAGATTTTGCTTTATGGCCGCATATGACAGTGTTTGAAAATGTTGCATTTGGTTTAAGAGCTACAAAGCAAACGAATCAATTGCGGGAAAAAGTAGAAGATGCAATAAAGAGAGTTCGCTTGCAAGGGATGGAGAAAAGATATCCGCATGAACTCTCTGGTGGACAGCAGCAACGTGTCGCATTTGCTCGAGCAATTGTAACAAAACCGCATTTTATTTTGTTTGATGAACCGCTGAGTGCACTCGATGCAATTTTGCGAGAAGAAATGCGATTAGAGCTTATGGACATCGTTCATTCAATTGGTTTAACGGCATTGTATGTCACGCACGATCAAACAGAAGCAATGTCAATGTCAGATCAAATTATTGTCATGAAACAAGGAGAAGTATTACAAAAAGGAACACCAGAAGACATTTATGTGAAGCCATCTCATGAATTTGTTGCAAAATTTGTTGGTAAGGCAAATTGGCTTGTAGAGGGTAAACAAATGATTCGTCCAGAGCATGTGAGCTGGACGAAAAATGAAGTTTGCGAAATGTATACAGGTGAAATTCAGCACGTTACATATGTAGGAGAACGGTATGAAATGAAAGTAAACATGGGTGCACTTGGAATATGGACAGTTTATCACAATAGTAAATTAAGCATCGGTAAACCAGTATCGTTATATGTGCCAAAAAAATGTATTCATCATATAGGGGGAGAATCGTATGAAGAGATTCAGTTCGCTTAAGTCTTTATTTGTATGTACGTTATTATTTTCTGCTGTAGTAACAGGGTGTAGTTCAAAGACAGGTAATGCAGATGCAAAAAGTAAAAATACGAATGAAAAGAAAATTGTTGTATATAGTGCAGGACCAAAAGGATTAGCAGAAAAGATTCAAAAGGACTTTGAAAAGAAAACAGGTATAAAAGTAGAAATGTTTCAAGGAACAACAGGTAAGATTTTAGCGAGAATGGAAGCTGAAAAGAAAAATCCAGTCGTTGATGTAGTCGTACTTGCATCATTACCAGCGATGGAAGGATTAAAAAAGGATGGGCAAACGTTAGCTTATAAAGAAGCGAAACAAGCTGATAAGCTTCGTTCTGAATGGTCGGACGATAAAGGAAATTATTTCGGATATAGTGCTTCAGCGTTAGGAATTGTGTATAACACAAAAAATGTGAAGACAGCGCCGGAAGATTGGAGTGATATAACGAAAGCGGAATGGAAAGGAAAAGTGAATCTTCCAGATCCAGCACTTTCAGGTTCAGCTTTAGACTTTGTAACAGGATATGTGAAAAAGAATGGAAAAGATGGTTGGAATTTATTTGAACAGCTTAAGAAAAATGAAGTTACAGTAGCAGGGGCAAATCAAGAAGCGTTAGATCCAGTAGTAACAGGTGCGAAAGACATGGTCATTGCTGGTGTTGATTATATGACGTACAGTGCAAAAGCAAAGGGTGAACCGGTTGATATTGTGTATCCAAAAAGCGGAACAGTTATTAGTCCACGTGCAGCAGGTATTATGAAGGATAGTAAAAATGTAGAAGGTGCAAAAGAGTTTATTGATTATTTATTATCAGATGATGTGCAAAAACAAGTTGCTAAAGCGTATTTATTACCAGGCAGAACAGATATAAAAGCAGAAAATAGACCGAATGTAGAAGAGATTCCGGTATTAAATATTGATTGGAAAACAGTTGAGAAAGAACAAGATGAAATAGGAAAACAATTTAAGAAAGTATTTCAATAAGATGGTGATTACATGGTAAATCGATTCGTATCAGTAAGACAAGTTGGAATGACGGTAGCGTTATTACTTGTGGCGATGTTAATCGTCATTCCGCTTTTCCTCATTTTATTTTCTAGCGTATATGAAAATAGTAGTTGGAATTTTTTAAAGCCTTTTGAAGTGATGCAGAGTGGTGGATTAGCTGGGATTTTTCTAAACTCGATGCTTCTAGGTGTACTCGTAGTAATAGGAGCAACCGTATTTGCATTTCCATTGGCGTTCATTATGAGCAAAACAGATGTTGGAAAGTATAGTAAATTGGATATTATTTTTATGATTCCATTTATGACTCCGCCGTATATTGGATCGATGGGCTGGATTTTGTTCATGCAACCGAACGGCTATTTCGAACATTTTTTTCCGATGCTAAAGACGATTTCATCTTCGTTTTTTAGTTTAGGTGGTATGGTTTTAATTATGAGTCTGCATTTATTCCCATTTCTTTACTTCATGTTGAAAAACACGTTACTTCAAATTGGAAGTAGTAAAGAAGAAGCGGCAGCAGTTCATGGTGGAAACTTTTTCTATCGTTTACGAAAAATAATATTGCCGCTATTAGTATCAAGTTATGTAATGGGTGCTTTACTAATTTTCGTAAAGACGATCGCTGAATTTGGAACACCGGCTACATTCGGACGAAGAATAGGATTTCATGTGTTAACATCAGAGATTCATAAATTTATTTCGAGTTGGCCGATTGATTTTAGTAGTGCAACAGCATTATCTTCTTTATTACTTAGTGCGTGTATGCTCATTTGGTATATGCAAAATGTATTGAATCGAAAGTATTCATATGCAATGGTTAGTGGAAAAGGTGTTAAGTCTAAAAGGTATACTTTGTCTATATTTACACGCATTGTAGCATGGGGCTATGTAATTGGTTTATTAATCGTATCAATTGGAATCCCGTATTTTTCTATAATGATCGCTTCATTATCAAAATTAAGAGGCGGTGGCTTACATATAAACAACTTTACAACGAGCCATTATGAAGCATTGTTTACAATTGGATCTCCAGGATTAGAGGCTTTATGGAACAGTTTTCTTTTTTCACTTATAACAGCGATTATTGCTGCTACTATTGGAGTGTTTTTGGCGCTTATGATTCGAAAGGGGAAAAAATCTTCTGAAAAATGGCTTGATATGTGCGGTATGTTACCGAATATGGTACCAGGAATCGTGATGGTTGTAGGGCTTATTTTATTTTGGAATTCACCCTATATGCCCATGTCAATTTACAATACGCCAGTCATGGTTATCGTAACGTACGTTGTTCTTTTTTTACCTTATACGGTGCAATATGTAAAAGCATCGCTCGTGCAAATTGATGATTCTCTAGTACAGGCAGGAAGTATTTTTTCTGGAAATTATATTTATATTTTTAGAAAAATAATATTACCTCTTATGATCCCGGGCATTCTTGCTGGGTGGGCGATGACATTTACAATCTCGATAAGAGAGTTAGTAGCATCCCTTCTCGTACTGCCTCCATCAGTAGAAACTTCAGCAACATTTATTTTTGCTCAATTTGAACAAGGAGAAGTATCTATTGGCATGGCAATGGCTGTCGTTTCAGTTGGACTTACAACAATATGTTTATTACTTCTGCAACATATGGAGCAAAAACGAAAAGGGGTAGCATGATGAGGATAGAAGTATGGGGAGGAGCGGGGGAATATGGTCGTTCCTGCTACTTCGTAAAAAATAAAGAGACGAAAATATTGTTTGATTGTGGTATTAATCGATCATATGAAGATAGTTATCCGAGAATAGAGAGGAAAGTTATACCATTTTTAGATGCAGTATTTTTGTCACATATTCATGAAGATCATACGATGGGTTTACCATTATTAGCGAAGTATGGATATAAGAAAAAAATTTGGACGACTCGTTATACGAAGGAGCAACTTCCCGCTTATTATGAAAAATGGAGAAACTATAATTTGACGCAAGGATGGAATGTACCTTATAACGACCAAAATGTTAAAGATTTAAATTATGTATATATTGATGAAATTAGTAATCCGAATGAATGGATACAGATTACACCTACATTGCGTTTTCAATGGGGGTATAGTGGGCATGTATTGGGGGCTGTTTGGTTTTTAGTGGACATGAGTCATACATATGTATTTTATTCTGGCGATTACTCAGCAGAGTCTAACATACTACGAGCTAATTTACCTGAGAATTTGCGCGCTGATATAAAAGTCGCAATTGTTGATGCAGCTTATCATACTGATGATGTTTCGCAACATGAACGAGTAAACGAACTATGTACAGAAATTGAGGGAGTTGCGCAAAAGAAAGGAATAGCATTACTACCGTTGCCACCGCTTGGTAGGGCGCAAGATATCGTATTGTATTTGTATAAAAAATATAAAGAACTTCCCATTATAGTAGATCAAGAAATTTTGCATGGATTTGAGGAGATGTTCGCATATAAAGATTGGCTCAAAAATAATGAAGAACTTGAAGGGCTTATGGAGAGTTTAAAAAGAAACATAATCGCTATGGATCATGACATCGGTACGCAAAATAGTTATGGAATAGTTGTAATGAGTGATGCGAATATGCAAACGAAACGAGCGCAGTTATATTATGAACAACTGCGATATGAAGAACGAAATTCCATTATATTTACAGGACATATTGCTAAAGGGAGTTTTGCAGAAAAGGTTATGAAAGAACGTGTAAATAAAGAATGTAGGGTGAAGCGAGTTCCTTATAAAGTTCATCAAAGTATAAGTGACGTTAAGGCAATGTTAAATACACTATTACCAGAACATACGGTGTTAGTACACGCTTTGAAAGAGGATACGGATCGATTACAGAAAAAGCTTAGCACGGCAGGGTATGAAAATGTACATTCACTTACTATGGAACGTATAGAAGTCATTTGAAATGTAAAGGGGATAGGTATATGAAAAAAGTATTTGTATTCGTAAGCATTTTCTTTTGTTGTTTCCTTTATAACGTTAAGGAAGGGTTTGCTGCCAGTCCGATGACACCTAGTTTTGAAGTGAAATTATTATTAAAACCAGAACAAGTATTAGGTTATAACAAAGAGATAAATCAAGAGGTACTAGAATATTTCAAGGCTGGTACAAATTATGAAAGAATACAAGTGCAATTTTTAGATACGGCAAATAAAAATTTAAGTAATGAAGGTTGGTTTGCGAGAATTCGAAAGAAAGAATTTAGTAAAGATTTTGAGCTAACATATAAAAAAAGATATCCCATTCAAAATGGTGTAATTCAAGATGCACTAGAAGTGGCTAAAAAGGATGGATTTGATAGTAAAACTGATAACTATGAGGCAGAAATAGATTGGGGATTTGAGAAGAAAACGTTAAGTATTTCAAATAAGAAAAGCTACAGTGCTAAAGGGTATGGAGTACTTGATTTACCAAACGAACGAGATGCTCAAAACATGTTAATAGAAAAGTTGCCAGGGAAAATGAACAAATGGTTGTATACGAATTGGGGAGAAGAAATGCTCAACAATTCTCGTATTTACGGTCCTGTATTAATGAAACGGTATACAGCTGAATTTGAAAATATTAAAACGAATATTGAAGTTTGGCCACTAAGTAATACAGGGAAAATAGAAGATGATTTCGTAATAGAAGTATCGTTTAAAACAAAAGAGGAAAGTATTGCAAAAGAACAAAGAGAATTATTAATACAGAGCTTAGATCAAAAAGGATGGCTGTTACCGAAAGATAGTTTGAAGACAGAACTTATTTTTCAGTGAATAGTAAAAAGGAATCCATATGTCATGGATTCCTTTTATATATGGGTATTAAGCTAAATCAGCTGACACGAACATATCATTATTTTGAAGGTTTTTAGAGCGTAAACTATAAGCAACGACCTTCTTTTTATGTTGCTTTACAACATCAACATGCTCTTCATGACTATAAATATAAAATGTAAAATCTTTTTTGCCACGTTTTGCATTGATAATTAAAGGCGTACCCTCATTGTGTGGCGGTGCATAATAGCGATCTAAAAATAAGCCTTCGTTAAAATCATGAATAATTTTGGATTTTTGTTCGCCTTCTAAGTTATTTCCATTGATTGTAACAGTCGCATTCTCTTCTTCAAGTTGCGGATGTGTTTCGTACTTGCTAATAATGGATTCAATAACAGTGTTAGGAAGGCTCGAAACGATAATTTTAAATGCCCCAAATACAACTAACATAACAATAAACCAAGTCGTCATAGTATATCATCCCCTTTTTCCTATTAAATAATATAACTCATATGGTAATAGTACATATGGTGAAGTTTTGTATAATTTGTGAAAAATATGCCATTTTTACGAATGAAATATTAGAAAAATCAATTTTGTTACAAAAAGTTGAAATCGAAGTATTATAAGAGAAAAAGGTTTATAATAAAAATATAACTAATAACCACATTACTAATTATAAGGAAGTGTAACTATGAGTACTGTAACAATCGTGTATGGTATTATTCTTTCCACAATTATCATTTTATTTATCGTTGGGGTTTCACGTTATATTCATAAATGGAAAGAAGGCGTTGCGAAATTAAATCACATTGAAGAAGAACTTAGTGATTTAATGTTACATCATGGTAAGTAAAAAATTTATTTTTTAACTAAATAATGTGAAGAATATCACAAAACATGCTCTCCTTATGAAGGCATGTTTTTTTGTTATGTGAATGATAGGCACATTCATACATTTTTTCCATACGATACAGTGTGAAACTAGAAATGTTCGGAGTGGAAAAGAGGGATAAAATGAGTAGTTCAGGTTATGTTCCAGATAATAAAAATTTAAAGAAAAGTTCAGGAACTCCAAACCTTTTCTTTGATTCGAGAAAAAACATCTTTTTTAAAAGAGATGAGAAAAACGTTGCCTATGAAGTTACGTCAACGCAGTTACCAGCAATGATCGGTGGAGCGTTTGTCGATTTATTTATGACAAAAGGGCACATGCGGGAACCACATTGGCATCCGAATGCGTGGGAATTAGATGTTGTAGTATCAGGAGAAGCAGTTACATCCATTTTAAATCCGGAAACGAATCAATTGCAAAATTATCATGTAAAAGCGGGGCAAACTGTCTTTATTCCAATGGGATGGTGGCATTGGATTACAGCGGTAACAGAAGAAGTACAATTACATTTGTTCTTCAATAACGATCAGTTTGAAACAGCAGAAGGATCAGACATACTTAGATTAACTCCGCCAGAAGTATTTCAAGCTGCATACGGTGTAAGTGCAGAAAAATTAGGAAAGGACCTTTCGCCAATTAAGGAGTCGGTTGTCATTGGTCCTCCTAACTCAAATCGACTAAATAGCGTTAAAGAAAGTCACGACTCAAATATAATTGTTACGTTAAATGGACACATAACATCATGTGAAATAGAGTAACTCTTTCTATTTTAGGAAGAGTTACTCTGTTTTGTTTAATTTTGTAATTCAATTCGTTATAATTATTATATAGAAGGGAATTTCTAGAGGGGGCATATTGTGAACATATTGAAGATTATAGGAATTATTGCAGGAGTCATTATAGTAGCCGTTATAGCTTTCTTTTTTATTATGAAGTACTATTTGTCAAAAGAAGATCCTAATTACGTATTACAGTACATAAAAGAGCATAAAGGTGATAAAACATGTTCATTACTAATTAGGAAAAATGGGGAAGTATTAACATCTATAAATGAAGATGTAAAATTGCCATTAGCGAGTATGGCAAAAATCGTTATAGCCGTTGAATTTGCTAAGCAAGTGTCAGAAGGAAAAATAAGTCGGGATGAACAAATTTCATTGCAGGAGTTAGAAAAATATTACGTTAAAAACACTGATGGTGGAGCGCATCCTGACTGGTTAGAAGATGCCAAAGCGAGAGAGTTAGTGAAAAATGGACAGATTGCTTTAGAAGAAGTAGCTAAAGGGATGATTCATTATAGTTCTAATGCAAATACAACATATTTGTTAGATAAGCTTGGAATAGAAAGGGTAAATGAAAGTATAAAAGAATTAGAGCTTACTAGTCATGACAAATTCTCTTCGTATACTGCTTCACTATATATGAGAGGGTATGTAGAAAAAGAGCTTCATGAGCCAGAAAATCAATCATTAGAAATGATACGTAACATGTCAAAGGATGAGTATAATAAACATGTGTTACAAATTCATGAATGGATGAAAGATGAAGAAGAATGGAAAAAACGGGATATTCCATTAAAGGTAGATATGGAATTTCAGCGAATTTGGTCAGATCGATTAGTGAGTGCAAACGCTAAAGATTATATGAGTATAATGGAAAAAATAAATAGTAGAAATTATTTTCCAAAATCAATGCAAGAAGAAATCGAGAACATTTTTAAAGGAACAGTTAAAAATAGTAAGTTCGAATATGCTGGTCAAAAAGGTGGTTCTACCGCATTCGTATTGACAAAAAGCTTGTATACTACAGATAAGAAAGGGAATAAAGTAGAAGTTGTCATTATGTTTAACGATATAGAAGATCAAGTTGCATATCAAAAGCTGAGAAATAATGTAGATTATTTTATTCGAGACATTATAACAAGTGAGGAATTCAAAAATAAATTATAATAGAATAATTTTATTATGTAAACAAGGTGCTATTAAAGGTAGGGGTTGAGATGAGGTTGAATGAGTATATGCTTGAAATGTTTCCAAATTTAGAACTTAGACCACCTCTATTTTATAATGGGGATATTGGTATTCGCTTTAGATTAGGTGCGAACTATGATTGCAATAACATTTATGAAAACTGCCCATATTTAGAAGGCGTTTATAATAGAGCGATTACTTTATTTCAGTCTTTACATGCAACAGAAGATGATATTTATATCGTAGTGGATGTAAATGACTATGCAGACGGTGAAATTTTCAAACACAAATTGAATATCTTTTCTAAGTATGTAAAAGAGAAGTCCGATTTGTTTAAGTTACAGAAAAATACAATCCCTTATATTTTTCCAGAAGACGATGAAGACGGGGTATATAAAACCCATAGATATACTTTGAAATGTAAAGTTTCAGACTTGAAATACATTCCTATGCTAAAAGCAATTTGTAATCAAGATATGGGAATAAAACCGCGTATTTTTCATAGGGTGTATTTCATAAATATTAACAAGAATACTATATTTCACGTTTATGATGATAGGGGTTGTGATGTATTAGCTACCTCTCCTAATACAATTAGAGATATTTATCATACATATAATGATTGGATATTAGAATACGACAGAAATAAAATTGATAAAGTATTTAATTGAATGTAGTCTATTTTAAATGAGGGAAATACCATAGAGGTGTTTCCCTTTTATTAATATGAAAATCAACATTCAAATTTGACAGCACTTATTATAAAGGTAAAGGGATTTGATGGTAATGTATTGAATTTGGATAGAAACAGAAAAGGGGGATGAATGAATGACGACAATATATTTCGTTCGCCATGCCCACTCTACATATACAAAAGAAGAACGGGAACGGCCTTTATCTGAAAAAGGTTTGTTAGATACGCAGCATGTAACACGCTTATTAAAAGATAAACATATTGATGTTGTGATTTCTAGTCCGTACAAAAGGGCAATGCAAACTGTGCAAGGAATTGCGAATACATATAATTTATCAATACAACTGGAAGAAGATTTACGGGAAAGGCTATTAAGTAAAGAACCAGTACAGGATTTTCATGATGCTCTTCAGAAGGTATGGGAAGACTGGACTTTTGCATACGAAGGCGGAGAATCAAATGATGTAGCGCAAAGACGTGCTGTAATATGTATGCAAAGTATATTAAAAAAATATAAAGGTAAGAATATTGTAATAGGTACTCATGGGAATATTATGGTATTACTAATGAATTATTTTGATTCGAAATATGATTTTCAGTTTTGGAAAACCCTTCATATGCCTGACGTGTATAAATTAACTTTTGATAATAATTGTTTCAGTTCTGCTGAAAGAATACAGTCTACAGATTATCAGATAAATAATTTGTAAAAGTTTATCAAAAAAAGAGGAAAGGGAGAAGTTATTGTAGAAGTATGACTTTGTAACATAAAAAATATGTGTTAAAGGAGGCTGTTTACATGTTTGAGAAAGAGAAAGAAGGGCTTATTGAAGTTCAGAACGTATTTGAAATTGTACCAGCAGATGGAGCAATTATTGGTATGGCAACGGAAGAAGAAATGGAAATTGCTGCTGAACTAGAGCTGCAGTACTATGCCCATTCTCGTTTGTTAGAAGCAAATATTCAGTTAGACGGTTCCTCCTACAAAGAGTTACTTCAGGAGTTCCAGGAGTACGAAAGAAAATCAATGAGCTTTTGGCGAGCAATACATAAGCGTTTAGCTGTGCCATGGGCATGGGTATTACGTATTGACGTTGCGAATGGCCCTATATATGTAAGTAATGGGAATTCGTATTATGAAGAAATCGATGATGAAGAAGATTATGAATAGATAAGTAAGGAAGCAGCGTTAGTTGCTTCCTTTTTTTATTTGCAAGGAGTGAATTGCTTCAATAATAATATCTGGTCGAGTATTTTCAATTCCGTGACCAGCATGTTCGGCAAGTATATATTGGCTATTTATTGAGAGTTGTAATTGTTCATGAATCAGTTCTTGTCACATTGTTTCTAGTTGTGTTGCTTCCTCTTTTGGCATGCCATCCTCAGTCAACTGAGTAATAGAATATTGAGGGTCCCTACCAATAACGATTAAAGGTGTTTCTAATGTTTTATATAACTCTTTTATTAAGCGAGCACAATTTTTCCACGCACATAGTTCAGAAGCTGTCGCTTTATATAATAGAGGGGAGGTAGAAAATTCAATGTACTGTCTTGATTGATCAACGAGTATAGGTTTTAGTTCATTATTAAGCATGTCTATATCCATTTTGGAGTATGTATTATATTTTTGAAGCCACATATCATCCGAATCCGTTTGATCAGAAATTGGTAAATGCAGTTCATCTAATCGGTGTAAGTTCATAGAAGTAGAATCAACTAAAATAAGTGCTTGCAGCTTATCTTCATGTAACATCGCAAAATGTTGTGCACATAAGCCTCCATAGGAATGACCGATTAAAATGATAGGCTCGTGAATAGCAAGTTCATGTAGTAACATATGAAGTTCGTTTGTCGCTTGTCTTGTAGTACGCGAATAATTTCCTAGTTCACTTTTTCCGTAACCTGGGCGATGGTATGAAATGACTGTAAAATGTTGTGAAAGTTTTTCTATAATAGGGAGCCAATCATAAAATGAGCAACCCATTCCGGTCTGAATAACTACCGTTTGTTTACTACTTCCTTTTGTATATACTTCTATAGTTTGCTCCAATACCTCTACAAATTTATAAATAATAAACCCTCCTAACTAAGCTTGAAATAATTTTTGACAAGCAAAAACGATACACCAAACACCTATACCAAACAGGACAGATGTACTAAGTGAAAATGAGTTTTTTAGACCAATATAGACGATAAATAGTAGTAGTGCGGATGCAGGAAATCCATATAATACGCCTATAGCAAATTGACTTAATTCTTGTTTGTTCCCGCCTTCTAAAGAAATCCAAAATAGGCTTAGTAAACTTACAAGAGGAAGGGCAGCAATAAAGCCGCCTATCGTACTATAATGTTTAGCGACTTCAGTAATAACGCCAATAATAAGTGCAGAAACGATTACTTTAACGAGGAAATGCATATTTTGCCTCCTTCGCTAATAAAGAAAAGGCTTTTTCAATTAATTGTTGTTCTTCTTTTGATAACTGTGATTCTAATATTTTTATCTTTTCTTTATCTAGTAAAGTATGCTTTTCTAATATTTCAATGCCTTCTTTCGTTAAAGTAAGGTTTACGACCCTTTCATCTTGTTTGTTTCTTTCTTTTATAATAAATCCTTTTTGAATGAGGCGCTTTACATGTTCTGATGCTGTGTTATGAGAGAGACTAAGCTCAGTAGCGACTTTTCCAATTGTTATATCTTTCTCACGAGAAATGAGTTGTAAAATACGAATGGCTTGGTGAGAAAGGTTGTCCTCATACTCATATCGTAAGTGATAATAAATGCTCTCCCAATGTTGATTGATGTCTTTCATAATGATAAATCCCCCTGTTTTTATATCGTATAGTAAGATATATTCGTGAATGTAGAAATAAAATCCTTTTATTTGGATAAAAAATGTTGAAAAAGTTTATTTTTATTGAAATATAAGGTAATCTATGTGTAAAGGTATACATTTAGCAAGAGAGAGGATGATAGCTGTGAATACATTCAAATGGATGAGTCATGAACAGATGTATGTAGATGAAATACATGTTGAAAAATGTGGTCCTCTTTCAGTCGGCGTATATGGGGGAAATCAAGAGAGTGATGCATATGAACGAGGAGATGCGGTACTTGCTTGGTGGGATCCTGAATTACAATTTGAATTTGTTATGATTTTTGATACACACCACAAAACAAAAAATATTGATTATATAATAGAAGCAATTTCAGCAAGAAAAGAGAAACTAAAAGAGTTATTTTCTTACCCGATACATTTAGCTTTTCATCATACGCATATGTACTTATTAGCTTTATTTACAGATGAATTGTTTATTGAAAAATGTGATCAAGATGATGAGGAACTTGCATGCTTAATTTGTTTGCGAAAAGGCGAATTTTTATATTGGCTATCAGTTGGTGATTGCTTCGCATATTTATTCCATTCTGAAAAAACGAAGAATGGTAAAGGGCGGTTAAATAAACGGAAGAATTACGAATATATTGGTAGGAAAAATATTTTTGCTGCAAATACACCTTGCTTTACATCAGGTGTCAGAGGATTAGAAAAAGGAATGAATCACATTGTAATGGCAACGGACGGTATTTTAGAGTGTGATAAACGAAAATTTGATGATGATCAATCTTTAGTAGAAATATTGCACGACGGAAGTTGCTTACAGATTGAGCCAGTATTAACAAATGTACTGCAGTGGAAAGGTAGAGATTGTGCCACAATTATTGGATGGTCCATTGATACTGAAAATAAAAAATGCGCTAATTAATATAAAAGGAGTTCAAGGTTTTTATCCTTGAACTCCTTTTTGTTAAGCAATATGAATATGATACGTTTTCAACCATTCATTTACTTGTAGCATATATTCCATAGCACTTCTTGCTTCAAAATTGTTAATTTCTTTATTGCTTTCATCGGCAATGGCAAGTAATGTGGAATGATTAATAAGTGAGAAAATAGGATTGTTTTTATTACTGCACAAGTCGAGTGATAAATGACGGATTGTTTGTAAATAATGTGGATCTTGTGAAGTTGGATAAGCACTTTTTCTTCTATTGCGTACATCGTCAGGTAAAGCAGGTTGCAGTGCTCTACGTAAAATGCCTTTTTCAATATTATCAATGCTTTTTATATTGAAAGGAACGTTCCATAAATATTCAACTAATCTATAATCGCAAAACGGTACACGTACTTCAAAGCCTACAGCCATACTCATACGATCTTTACGATCAAGTAAGAACGGGAGAAATCTCGTTAAAAATAAATAAAACATTTGGCGTTGTTTCGCGGATTTTTTACTTTCCCCTTCAAGAGTAGGTACTTCAAGAATCGCTTCTTGGAAGCGTGTATCAATATAGTTTTCTAAGTTGCATTGGTTATTTACTTCATTTAGTAGAAGAGGGGAAGTGTTTTTCCAATTTGTTAGCCAAGGAAATTTATCGACAAATAGTAAATCCTCTTGATGAAACCAAGGGTACCCGCCGAATACTTCATCAGCAGATTCGCCGGATAAAGCTACAGTTGCATCTTTTTTCATTTCGCAAAATAGTAAATATAGTGAAGTTTCCATTTCGCCAGCACTCGGTAAATCTTTTGCACGGAGAGGGACGAATAAGTGATTTGCTAATTCTTCAGCATTCACAATAATGTCATGATGAGATGTCCCTACATGTTCGGAAACACGTTTTACCCAAGGAGCGTCTAAACCAGTGCGAGCAAATGTTAGCTCGAAATCTTTTGCACTATTTACAAAGTCAACGGAATACGTATGAAGTGTTTTATTTTCCGCTGCAAACTCTTTACCCGCTAGTGCAGTAATACCACTAGAATCTAATCCGCCTGATAACATACAAACGAGAGGAACATCGGCAATTAATTGTCTTTTTACTGTATCTTGTAAAATAGATAAAATATGTGATGATGTATCTGCAGTAGAGTCTGTATGAACTTTACTTTCTAAATTCCAATATTTCTTAACTACTTTTTTATCACGTGTAAACGTTATAGAATGTCCAGCACGTACTTCTTGAATATGTTTAAAGACGCCACATCCTGGAGTTCGAAATAATCCTAATCCAAATATTTCGTTTATGCCATCTGCATCAATTTCAGCAGGGACAGATGGATGGGCTAATAGCGCTTTTATTTCGGATCCGAAAATAATACTGTCATTTCTTTCTGTATAAAAGAGTGGCTTTACGCCTAAATGATCACGTGCTAAAAATAATTGTTGCTTTTGATCATCCCATATTGCAAAGGCAAAAATACCATTTAAATGTTGTACGCAATCTTCTTTCCATTCTAAATAAGCATGTAGTAATACTTCTGTATCTGAATGCGTTTCAAATGCATGACCACATTGTTGAAGTTGCTCTCTCAGTTCACGGAAATTATAAATTTCTCCATTATAAGTAAGAGCATACGTATAATCACCAGCACGAAATGTTTTTGGTTGTGTCCCGCCTTCTGGATCAATTACGATTAACCGACGGTGTGCAAAGGCCGCACGAGGTGAAAACCAAAATCCTTCAGCATCCGGACCGCGATGCTGGATACTATTTGCCATCTTTTCTAAAATAACATGTTCATTGGAAAGATCCTTATTCCAATTTACCCAGCCTGTAATTCCACACATACACATCTCATCTCCTAGTTTAAAATGTTGAAAAGTAGATTAATGAAATAAAGTGAAACTTTAATCAGTGGGGGTTTTTTCCATCCCCCACTGATTATTAGTTGAACCAATCGGGCTTTTACGGACAGTTATCTCCCACCTAACTTCCTCGCATTCGCCCAATTTTGAGGTGGGATTTATTGCCCGTTAATGCGGAGTAAAATGTACACCAAGTTAAAGAATGACTATATAAATAGTGTACTACATGAATTAAATTGCAGACTTGAGAAAATTTTCTTGTAATACATAGTTATGTGAGACAATGGCGTAGGGAAAGTATTCCATAACATACAAAAAATAAAAAAGATGAGAGAAAATATTTTGTAAGACGTTATATAGGGTGTAAAAGCTTTTACAAAAAAATAAGGGGAATCGCTACATGAAATCAAATCAGAAAAATTTTATAAAAAGATTACAACGGCAAAAAGAAGATGCGCTAGAATTCGTTGTCGATACATATTTACCACTTATAAAAGGAATAACGCATAAAATCCTTCTTCCGGTTCAAAATGATGGATTAATAGAGGAATGTGTAAACGATATATTTCTTTCCATTTGGAATAACGCAAATAAATTTCATGGAGAGCCGAGTGACTTTAAAAAATGGATAGCGGCGATTGCGAAATTTAAAGCGATTGATTATTACCGGAAGGCGACTAGAAAAGTAGAAATTATTTCAGATGAGTTTCATATTAGTACGGAAAAGTCAGCGGAAGATGAATTAATCGTTATGGAAGATAGGGAAGAGTTATTGAAGCTTATTAATCAATTAGAACCGTTAGATCAAAAGGTGTTCATTATGAAATATCTTCTCGGTATGAAGACAGAAGAAATAGGAGATAAGTTAGGGTTAACTCGGGCAGCGATCGATAATCGTGTGTACCGTGGAAAAAAGAAACTACAACAAAATGCTACGAAAATTAGTTTTGGAGGTAGTGCAATATGAAAGACATTTATGAACTATTAAATGATATTGATATAGATGAAAAAGAAATTGAGGAAATTGAGGCTTCTGAAATTGAAAAAGAAAAAGTGAAACGTAATGTAAAACAATCGATACGTACGAAGAAAAAGATGAAAAGTTGGAAAAAAGGTGTTGCTGCTGCATCTATTTTAGTAGGGTTATCAGTTGCAACGCTTGGTATCGGGTTTCCTACATATGCCGGGGGATTGCCAATTGTAGGTGACATATTCCGATTTTTAGATAATGGTAGAACAGGGTTATATGAAAATTATAAAGCGGACGCAGAGAAGAAAACGGGGCTTCATAATAATTATCAACAATACGCCACAGTACTAAATATGACAAAAGAAAGCAATGGAATTAAGATAACGATTAATAATGCGATTTTCGATGGTAAGACAGTATCAATAAACTATTCTATAGAAAGTAACAGAGATTTAGGTAAAAATCCAAGTACGTTGGATTTTTTAACTATTAAAGGAGCAGGTGCCCAATCAGGAAGCAATGAAATTATTAAGGTCGCTGATAGGAAATATGAAGGTTTAATAAAAACAAGTAGTGATCTAGTTAGTAATAAAGGAACTACAGTGAATGTTGAATGGAGTATACAAAGTATAAACATTTTAGAAACAGAAGAAGAGATAAAAGGAGATTGGAATTTTAATATTAATCTAAAAGGAATAGAAAATAAAGAGAAATTGATTAGAGGTAGTGCAGAAAAAGACGGTGTAAAAGTTAATATGGAGAGAATGGAAATAACACCCATGTCGTTTATTCTATATTACAACCAAGAAGTAGCTCAAGAAATAAGAGATGTATGGGATGGAGTGGATGTTGATTTAAAAGTGAGAGATGATATAGGTAATCAGTATTATGGAGAAGGAAATGGAGGCTCAGGTGAAGATCCTTATAATTTTAATTGGAGTGAAACATTCCAACAACTTAATGAGAATGCGACTAAGTTAATAATAACGCCTTACATTAATTTAAGAATTCACACTCCTGAAAATTATGGCTCGGTAACAATAGTTGGAGGAGAAGTAAAGGAGCGTTTTGTGCCTCGAAGATTGGGAGGCAATAAGGGTATTGCGTTAGATGATATTGTAATTGACTTAAAGAAATAAAAAAGAGACTGCCTAAAACCATTAGGCAGTCTTTTTTCGTTAAGAATTAGTTACGAGCAATGCATGCGGATGCTGCGTTTTATACTCATCTTTCCACGGAATGTTTAGTTGTTCCCACGATTCGCCGCTATCATTGGATTGAAACACGCCGTTGTTATTTAAAGTGTAAAATGTATGTGGTTCTGCTGGATTTGTCGCAAACATCGAAATGACTGTACCGATTGCAGATGGTAGACCTTGTTGTACTTGCTCGAAAGGAGTATCTTTCGTTTTACGATAAATATAAGATTCATAAGGAATATGGTGATGAGCGAGGTCAGCACTCGGTGCGGCAGAAACGAGAATTGTATCACAATCAGCCGGATCGATAGCCATGCTGTATAAATAATGGTGTTCAAGTCCTTCACTGCATGAGATCCAGCTGTTTCCACTGTTATAACTTTCAAGGTATGCGCGATCAGGTCCGCCCATAAAACCATCACCACATGATGCATAAAGGCGATTTGGAGCTTCAGGGTGCATAAGCAATTGATGCGCATCGATAGGAGCACCGAATTTTTTATCAATCCAAGTATGCCCTCTATCATTACTTTGAATAACAGCACCAGCTTCAATTGAAACATGGATTGTATTTGGATTGTTTGGATCAACTGTAATCCAGCGTACATGATGGGTAAAAGGTCTAGGCGGAAAAGCCCACGTATAAGAAGATAATAATGATTTCATATTTTTAAGTTCAGTCCACGTTTCACCACCATTTTCAGAACGGAATAAAGCGCTCGGTTCTGAGCCGACATAAACGACGCCATAGCCGTTAACTTGTTCATTAGGACTTATCGTAATGGAAGTTATCGAAGAGTGTAAAATACCATCTTCTTTAGGGAAATCAAAGTAACGATATGAATCTCCAATCGGTTTCCACGAATCCCCGCCATCGTCACTTAGCCATAAACCTCGTCCAAATGTGCCGCAATATACACGATTCTTTTGGAATGGATCAACTGCGATACAGGTAGGTTGCATATTTTGTAAGTGATACGTTGTTTCATAGTTACCATATTGTTCTTTCACTACAACTAGTTCACGTTCCATACAGAGAAATAAACGTTTCATTTTAGTAACCTCCTTAAAAATTCTTTCATTAGTAAACAATATGAAGCTGAAAAAGAAGTAGTCTTATTTTTTGTTGAGAAAAAGGACTTATTTAAAAAGAAGCGAAGTGTGTATACAGAGGAAGCGGGCGTTTACGGGCAGTTAATACGGGATAAAGACGGGGAGTTTGTTTCATACTAATGTACAGATATTGCACTTAAAGGAGTATTGGTATGGGGCATTCACATGATCACGGTCATTCTAACAATAAAAAGGCGTTACTAATTGCTTTCGTATTAACGACAAGTTTTATGATTGCTGAGGTGATTGGGGGATTTGTAACAAATAGTTTAGCACTACTATCTGATGCGGGGCATATGTTAAGTGATGCAGTATCCTTAGCATTAAGTTTACTTGCGTTTAAGCTTGGAGAAAAAACAGCAACAACTGCGAAAACATACGGGTATAAGCGAGTCGAAATGTTAGCGGCATTATGTAACGGTGTCGTTCTTATTGTCATTTCAGTATACATTTTTATTGAAGCAATTCGCCGTTTTAAAGAACCAGTTGAGATTGCTAGTAATGGGATGCTCATTATTGCTGTACTTGGTCTGCTTATTAATATTTTATCAGCTTGGATATTAATGAGAGGCGGAGATGTGAAGGGTAACTTGAATTTAAGAAGTGCTTTCCTACACGTATTAGGCGATCTATTAGGATCAGTCGGAGCGATTATTGCAGCGCTATGTATTAAATTTTTCGGATGGACTGTTGCTGATGCGATTGCTAGTATTCTTGTGTCTATTTTAGTCATTATTAGTGGATGGCGTGTAACACGTGATACCGTCCATATATTAATGGAAGGTGCACCCCAGCACATAAATGTTGAAGAGGTAAAAAGTACATTATTAAATATTACGGTTGTAAAAGAAGTTCATGATTTGCACATATGGTCTGTCACATCTGATTTTCAAGTATTAACTTGCCATTTGATTATTAAAGGTGATGAAACGCAAAATGTATTAAAAGAGGCTACGGATGTATTAAAGGAGAAGTTTCATGTAGAACATGTCACTATTCAAGTAGAAATAGATGGTGAATTTAATCATATTGAGACAACTTGCAAAGTATGAAAGAAAAAGGATAAGAAAATGTGTCATAACATTTTTCGCACGGCATACATATATATAATGTGGCCACAAATACTTTGTAAGGTAAATATTTCATGAAATTACTTTACTTATAAAGAGTCATCTTTTATAATCAAAAATGGTAATTGATAAAGATTATCATTTTCAATGATTGTAGGAAGGAGTTTTTTAAAAGATGAGTAGTCAACTCCGTTTTGCTGTTGAAAATCGTAAGAGGCATTTAATTGATGAGTTAATTGGAGCAGGTGTGTTTAAAATTCGCGACCGACAATTATACGAGCTGTCTTTAGAGGAATTGGAAAAAGAGTACGAAGATATGGAAGAATATGCAGATATTCAGGCATAACTATATAGATTAGTAAAAGGTGAGCTGGTTACGATTTTGTGTAACCAGCTCTATTATTATTTCGTAGAAATTATTTTTGATATTTCTTTCATTGGACGGAGCCAGTTTTGAGACATCATTTGTTCCATTTGTTTTTCGTCCTGCTTTTGCAATGCTTGAATGATAGAGTGATGTTCTTCAATAGATTGACTTGCTGGAACAAAGTTTTGGAAAAACAAATATTCAAGGCGTAAAACGTGAAGTTGCATATTTTCTAGAAAGGGTTCAATATATTGGTTTTTAGCAATAGAAGAAATTGTATTGTGAAATTGTATATCTAGTTTTAAAGCTTGTTTTGCGTTTTTCTTCTCTATAGAGCGCTGAAAATCAGCGTTTATTTCAGAAAGTAGTTTCAGATCAGCGTCTGTAATGTTTTGAAGTGCTTGCTTTCCTATAATAGAGTGAAGACCAGCCATCGTTTCATAAATGATAGGAATGTCGTCTAACTTAATAGGAGCAATTTTTGTTTTTTGCCCAGGTACCATTTCCACTAATCCAGAAAGCTCTAATATTTGAAGTGCTTCTCTTACAGGTGTTCTGCTTACTCCTAGTGCTTCAGCCAATTCCCCATCATTAATTTTTTCATCAGGCTGCAGTACACCTTCAATAATCCAATCTTGTAGTTGATTTAAAACGAGTGATTTTGCCGAAACTCTTCCTTGTTTTTTATAATTTTGAGGGATAGGCATAGTGAATTCAATCCTTTCATTGTATATTTTCTTTTTTCTCATGAACAAACTTTAATTCCTGTTTCCCTTCATCCGGTTTTTGGCTTAAGATGAGCACCATTACAATGACACAAAAAGCCCCTAATAACTGAAAAGATTGAAAGGGTACGTGTAATATAAGTACAGAAGAAATAATAGCTGCGAGTGGTTCAGTACAACCGAATAATGTCGTTTCTTTCGGAGTCAGGTATCGTATGCTGTCTAAGTATAAATAAAATGCAATCAGTGTTCCGAAAATGACGACAAATGTGATGAGCGGTAGGGTACTTAGTTTTACATATTTCATAGTCGATAATAAAATGAATTCGTTTGTAGAAATAAAGTGTAGAATCGTAACGCCAATACCCCCAATAATCATGCCCCATCCAACGATGACAGAGGAAGACCATCTTTCTAGTAATCCCTTTGAATATAAACTATAAAAAGCAAGAGATAATCCAGATAAAATACCCCAAATAATAGCCGGTGTAGAAACAGCCAAGTTATGAACAGACCCATTTGTTAGTAAGAGAAAAGTGCCTACTAATGAAAGGGTAATGGAAATGAAATCAATTTTTGATGGCCGAACGTTCCACTTGAAAAGTAAGTATACAGTAATAAATATAGGAGCTAAATATTGTAATAATGTTGCGACGGCAGCATTCCCTTCTTTAATAGAAGCGAAGTACGTGTACTGTACAGCAAGCATACCGAATAGGCCAAACAATATCATTTTAGTAGCATCAGATCTTTGTTTCCATATGCCGAATATTTCTTTTTTTCTCTTTCCGAATGATGAAATAAGGAGCAAGATAACGCCAGATATAAGCAATCGAATTGTAACTAACCATTCAGTAGAAACATTTTCATATTGAAAAAGTTGTTGTGCAGCTGTTCCGGACAATCCCCATAAACAAGCACCAATTACAACCATTATGATTCCTTTTAAACGATTTGGATCCATATAGTTTTCATTCTCCTTTTCTACAAATTCGTTTCGGATACAATATGCAATATATCACGAAATGAATAAAAAATAAACTGAAATTTCTGTGTTAGAAGGTAGGAATTTTAGTAGTTCCAGTTATGTTTACGATACAAGTGAGGAGGTGAAATAAAGCGAGATAAAATTATAAAAATAAATCATAATCAAGAGGATAAAAAAATAAAGATAAGAGTAATTTGGTTTGTTAAAAATATGTGTAGAAGGAGAAATGTGATGAGCTGGGTTACTCATAAACCAACATTTGAATTTGATCAATACAATCCATATATTCGTATGAATTCTGCTTGGGTGGGACATTTAAACTTCGCTTATGATTTAGTAAGATTTGAAAAGCCAGAAATATTAGTTGAGTTAGGTACACATTTAGGAGCTTCTTTTTTCAGTTTTTGCCAAGGGGTAAAAGATGAAGGATTATCTACAAAATGCTTTGCTGTAGATACTTGGGCAGGAGATGAGCACACAGGTCCATATGGAGAAGGTGTTTTTCAAATAGTGAGTAAATTCGTGAGCACGAGTTATCCTCAAATAGGGAATTTAATTCGGTCTACTTTTGATGAGGCCGTGGATCAGTTTCAAGATGGAACGATAAATTTGTTGCATATTGATGGCTATCATACGTATGAAGCAGTTTCTCATGACTATAAAACATGGCTACCGAAACTTGCGAATAACGGTATTGTGTTATTTCATGATATTGAGGTGAAAGATCGAAACTTCGGTGTGTATAAATTTTGGGATGAGGTCAAGGCGAAGTACCCTCATTTTCAGTTTGAGCATTCCTATGGGCTCGGAGTGTTATTTCCGAAAGGCTGTAGCAATCAGTTTGTGGAAATACTTAAAAATAAAGAAGAAATACAAAATATGTATAAATAAAAGTAGAGCATGCATCATTTTAATGATGTGTGCTTTTTTGTGGAGAAAAATGGTATTCCTTAAAAGGGGAGGATAATAGTAAAAAGTTTTGTTGTGGCAAATATTAAAAAAGTTATTTTTGGATTGTTCTATATAAAAATGTAACATTTTTTATATTTTCCATTGCGAAAAGTAACATCTACTTTTACAATAGAAAAGGTGTTATATTATACTGGAAAAATAAATCGAAATAATATGAAAATTTTGTTTTGTCTTCGCTAATTGTATATTACATACATGTAAGACGACATACGTCATGTTATCGACTTGTAAGGAGAGAAAAAAATGAAAAGTGTAAGATTACCATCGATGCTAGAAATCATAGTTCTTTTATTACTATTTCTTGCTGTTGTCTTTTCCTTCCAAACGATTTTTGATCTCCCAATTCAATTAGCGCTATTTATTTCATGGTTTTTAGTAATTGCGCTTGGATTAAGATTAGGATTTCGTTATCAAGAATTGCAAGATGCAATTACGAAAGGGATTTCTAACGGATTAGAAGCAATACTGATTTTAGTTGCGGTAGGTGCTTTAATTGGAACTTGGATTGCTGGTGGCGTAGTACCAACATTAATCTATTATGGATTAGAGTTTATTCACCCTAGCATATTCCTATTAGCAACATTAATTATTTGTTCAATTACTTCTATCGCAACAGGAACATCATGGGGAACAGTAGGAACAGCAGGTATTGCTATGATGGCGATTGGTGAAGGGCTTGGATTACCACTTCCACTTGTTGCTGGTGCAGTTCTTTCAGGAGCTTATTTCGGCGACAAATTATCACCACTTTCTGATAGTACAGTTCTTGCAGCTTCTATGGCGAAAGTAGACGTTATTGCTCACGTTCGAGCTATGCTCGTATTAGATGTTCCGGCTTACATTATTACTAGCATTATGTTTACTGTAGCTGGTTGGATGTATGGCGGCGATAATGTAGATTTAAATCGAGTAGAGTTTTTAAAAGAAGCTTTATTAAAGCAATTTGATATTAAAATATGGATGCTTGTTCCGGCGGTCATTGTTATTGTTCTATTAGCGATGAAGAAACCGTCTATGCCGACAATTGCAATGGGAGCTTTAATTGGTGCAATTTGGGCAACTCTTTTCCAAGGAATGAACTTTGGAGAGGCGATTGGAACAGCGTATAACGGATTTTCAATTCAATCTGGTGTTGAGTTTGTCGACAAGTTATTAAACCGTGGTGGAATTAACGGTATGCTTGGATCAGTGGCCGTTATTATTTTCGGTTTAGGATTTGGTGGATTACTTGAAAAACTAGGTGTTTTAAAAGTAATCGTATCAAAATTTGAGAAGAAATTAAATTCTGCAGGTAATGTAACATTGTCTACATTAATCGTGGCATTCTTAGCGAATATATTTGGTTGTGCGATGTACGTATCACTAATTTTAACACCGAAAATTATGGAAGAGAGCTATGATAAATTAAAAATAGACCGCCGTGTTTTAGCACGTAACTCAGAAGTAGGTGGAACGTTAACTTCAGGTATGGTTCCATGGTCTGATAATGGGATTTTTATGGCCGGTATTTTAGGTGTAGCAACGTTCTCATACGTTCCGTTTATGTGGTTAAGCTTTGTTTCATTAATTTTAGCAGTTATTTACGGATATACAGGCAAATTCATTTGGTATGTAGATGACGTTGAAAAAGGAAAGCAAGCATCATAAAAAAATACCTTCTGCGATGGCAGAAGGTATTTTTTTTATATATAAGAGTGAGAATTCTTATCATTTGGGTGAAAGTCTGTTAAAATGAGAAATGTAGGTATTTTATTTTCAAGGGGATGAAAAAATGGAGTACAGAATTGAAAGAGATACAATAGGAGAAATAAAAGTTCCAGCTGATAAATTATGGGCAGCACAAACACAACGTAGTAAAGAAAACTTCCCGATTGGAACAGAGCAAATGCCGCTTGAAATTGTAAAAGCATTTGCCATTTTAAAGAAAAGTGCAGCACTTAGTAATCAAAAATTAGGAAAGCTATCAGAAGAAAAAGCAGAAGCAATTGTGGCAGCAGCTGACGAAGTGATTGCAGGGAAATGGAATGAACATTTTCCACTTGTCGTATGGCAAACTGGTAGTGGTACTCAGTCAAATATGAATGTGAATGAAGTAATTGCAAATCGTGGGAATCAAATTTTGAAAGAGAAGGGATCTGACGTGCATATTCATCCGAATGATGATGTGAACATGTCTCAAAGTTCAAATGATACATTCCCAACGGCGCTTCATGTAGCATGTGTAATTGCAGTGGAAAATCACGTATTACCAGCAATTACGAAATTAAAAGAAACGCTAGCAGAAAAAGTAACTGCATTTGAACATATTATAAAAATTGGTCGTACACACTTACAAGATGCAACACCGTTAACATTAGGGCAAGAAATTAGCGGATGGCACCGTATGCTTGAAAAAACAGAGCGTATGATTGCAGAGAGCAATACATATATGAAAGAGCTTGCAATTGGTGGTACTGCAGTTGGAACAGGTATTAATGCTCATCCTAAGTTTGGGGAGATGGTGTCAGAGGAAATTAGCCAATTTACAGGTAAGCAATTTATTACTGCACCAAATAAGTTCCACGCATTAACAAGTCATGATGAAGTTGTATATACGCATGGTGCATTAAAAGCATTAGCAGCTGATTTAATGAAAATAGCTAACGATGTGCGCTGGCTGGCAAGTGGTCCGCGTAGTGGTCTAGGAGAAATTATTATTCCGGCAAATGAGCCAGGAAGTTCTATTATGCCAGGTAAAGTAAATCCAACGCAAAGTGAAGCGTTAACGATGGTTGTAGCGCAAGTAATGGGAAATGACGCAACAATCGGATTTGCAGCGAGCCAAGGTAATTTTGAATTAAATGTATTTAAACCTGTTATTGCATATAACTTCTTACAATCTGCTCATCTATTAGCGGATGCAATTGTTTCATTTAATGATAATTGTGCAGTTGGTATTGAAGCAGATGAAGAAGTAATTAAAGAGAATGTGAATCGTTCATTAATGCTTGTTACAGCATTAAACCCGCATATCGGATATGAAAATGCAGCGAAAATTGCGAAGCATGCTCATAAAGAAGGGTTAACGTTAAAAGAAGCAGCACTGCAATCTGGACTACTAACAGAAGAACAATTTAATGAAATTGTCGATCCGAAAAAAATGATTGCTCCGAAAGAGTAATAAAAAAGCCAAGATTCTTTAGAATCTTGGCTTTTTTGATATTTATTTTTATGACTTCCATTTGTATTACTACAAGTGCCAAAATATATTATTTGTTAGCAGGCATGTTCAATACTTTCATTTGTGAACAGTTTTCTTTTAAGAGTGAAATGAACTTTTCTTCTTCTTGTGGTACGAAAGTTGTCACAGAATCAAATAAATTGTAATGGATTTCTAATTGCTGCCTAGTCCACTTTTCTGAGCGAAGTGTTTTGCCAGAGTATGTAATATGGCGAATATCTTCAAATGGAATTTCAGTACGCAGTATGAAACCATGTTTTACGACAAGAGATGATTTTGTTACGTCGTAGTGAGAGAAATAGAATGAAGAAAGATTCACGATATTTAACAGCATCATGAGAGTGAAAAAAATAGAATTTTCATTTTGGAAGAATAGCGAAACGAGAAAAATAGTGATAAATAATGTAATAAAAATGACGTGAAATGGATTCTTTTTCGCTTTGAATTTCAAGTTAGTCACCTCGGTTTACGTGTACTCTAACTAAATTAAATCACAACATCGTAATAAAACGTATATATATGCATAATTGCATATTCACACGTTTTATTATTCATGTAAAATTTCCTGATGGGATAAAGTGAAACTTTAATCAGTGGGGGTTTTCTTCATCCCCCACTGATTATTAGTTAAACCAATCGGACTTTTATGGGCAGTTGATCCCCCACCTAACTTCTTTGCTTTCGCTGAATTTTGAGGTGGGGATCTTACTGCCCATTAAAGTGGGATAAATTTAAATGGAATTTTGTAATAGTGGAGAGGTATGAATTGACTTACAAGAATAGAAAGTTAGCGCTAGTCATAATTAGTTGTATAACGGTCATGGGTAGTTGTGCAAATAAATTTGTTGAGGATGGAAATCGAAAGCATATATTTGTACAGGTAAGTAAGGCTTTAGTCGAGGTTATAAATAGAATATATAATGGATAAAAGGTGTTTCCATATACGGAAATACCTTTTTTGTAGTTAAAATTGAATGCTGAAGTTTTGGAATGAGTGAATACCGGTTCCGTGTTGAACGAGGTTGTTATTATTTAAATATTGAATAGCATATTTTACTTCTTTCAAAATAGTAGGCGGAAGACCAAGAGTATGATGTGAGCCGTAAATTTGTTGAATAGGAGAGAGGTTTGTAATTTTGTTTAGAGACTGAACTAAGTCTACAGGATTTGTCGATGGATAAAACGCAAAAATCGTGCCTTCATAAAGTAAATCTCCTGTGAATAAAAACGCAGTTTCATAATCGTATAGGCAAATATGTCCTGGTGAGTGACCTGGGGTATGTATAATTTGAATTTTCCTATTTCCGATATCAATCATATCTCCATCTTGTAGTAATTTTGTTGGTGTCCCTTGGAATGGCTCGAATGTTTCAGGTTGAAATGTTTTAGGTGTAGGTAAAGTAATATCACGAGCGATGTCGTGCCTAATTTGAGTAATAGGAAGTCCTTTTATGCCGTTAATGAGCCAATCTTCTTCTAAAGCATGTACATAGATTTCTTCATATTGTGCGTGGCTACCGATATGATCCCAATGGACGTGTGTTGTGACAACTGTAATGGGTAAGTTTGTTAGTTGGTCCGTTATACGTTTCATATTATCGATACCAAGTCCTGTATCGATAAGAATTGCAGCAGTATCGCCTATAAGTAAGAAGGAATGTACTTTCTCCCAATGTCCATATTCACTAATTGCATATGTATTTTGTGCAATCTGCATTACAGTAAACCAAGGGTCTTGAGGGATAGTCATGTTCTATTCCACATCCTATTGAATGAATTTATATAAGTACATTCGCTTTTCGTTGTATCAAACCCTTTTAATAGATGTTTTTATAAAAGTTTATAAAATTGGTAAACGAAACGTTGAAGTGTTTGTTTGTTTTATGTTAAGATGATGAAGAAATAGCAAACGTTATTGGAGAATGTCTGTTTTTAGATAAACATTTTAAAGGAGTGTTTAGTGTGAGTGATATTTCAGAGAAGTTTTGGGATGCTTCGGTAGAAGAATTGAAGAAAGGGTATGTATTTGAAGCGGAAGCAGAGGAGTATATTTGTTTAGCTTGTGGAGAAGCGTTTATTAAGGGGGTTATTTATCAAGATAATCAGGTTTTGTATGAAGCAGAGAAGTTTGTACAACTGCATGTGCAAAATGAACATACGTCTATGTTTGATTATTTATTAAACCTTGATAAAAAGTATACGGGTTTAACGGATTTGCAAAAGAAAATGGTTCAGTTTTTCCATATGGGGCTGAATGATAAAGAGATTGTAAAAGAGATGGATGGCGGAAGTACATCAACCATTCGTAATCATCGATTTACACTTCGAGAGAAAATGAAGCAAGCGAAAGTGTTTTTAGCATTAATGGAACTGTCAGAAGAAAAATCAAAAGTACAAACGAAATTTGTACCAATTCATAGAACCGCAACGATGGTAGATGATCGCTACAATATTACGGAAGAAGAAAATGATGAAGTATTAAAAGCGCATTTTACAGAAGGATTAGATGGACCACTTTCTACATTTCCGAAAAAGCAAAAGCGCAAATTAATTATATTACGCCATTTAGTGACGAAGTTTGATAGTAATAAAAAGTACACTGAAAAAGAAGTAAATACTATCATAGAAAGAGTATACCCGGATTTTGTAACTTTAAGAAGGTATTTAATCGAATATGGGTTTTTAGATAGAACAGCAGATGGAAGCCAATATTGGGTAAAGTTATGATAATATGGAAAAGAAAATAAATAGAGGCACATTATTATAACAACTATACAAAGAAATAGAAGTTGAAAAACAGATTTTTAATAAAAGGAGAAATGAAATTTGAAACCACCTACAGATAATAATAAAGAAGGTGCGGAGTCACAAAAGTTAGAAAGTGAGAGTAAACCGATTTGGAAATCGATGTCCATGTTTTTAGTACCGTTACTATTAAGTAATGTATTACAATCGATTGGACAATTATTCGGTATGGTAGTAGTAGGAAGATGGCTTGGCGTTAATGATTTAGCGGCTATATCAGCATTCTTTCCACTATTTTTTTTACTCGTTTCATTTGTAATTGGTATTGGTTCAGGGAGTTCTATTTTAATTGGTCAGGCGTTTGGTGCTAAAAACGAAGATCGTTTAAAAGCTATCGTTGGTACGACACTGACATTTACATTTATTATTGGAGTTGTGTTGGCGATTATAGGTAGTATTTTTGCGATGGATATTATGCGCCTAATGGGAACGCCAGAAAATATTATTGATATAAGTGTTCATTATGCACGTATTTTATTTATATCGATGCCAGTATTATTTTTATATTTTGCATACACAACATTTATGAGAGGTACAGGAGATTCTAAAACGCCATTTTACTTTTTAATTGTAAGTACAGCGCTAAATATGATCTTATTACCAATTCTTATTTTTGGATGGTTAGGAGCTCCGAAATTAGATGTGTATGGAGCAGCCTATGCTTCTGTTATATCTACAGTTATTACGTTTATTGTCATGTTGGTGTATTTAAAGAAGAAAAATCACCCACTACAATTAGATAGTACGGTAAGGAAATATCTTCGCATGGATGGGGAGTTATTGAAGCTATTGTTACGACTCGGTATTCCAGCGAGTATTAATATGATATTAGTTTCATTATCTGAAATTGCGGTCATCGCGTTTGTAAATCGTTACGGTTCAGATGCAACAGCAGCTTATGGCGTTGTAAACCAAGTTGCAAGTTATGTACAAATGCCAGCAGTTAGCCTTGGTATTACAGTTTCCATTTTTGCAGCACAATCAATTGGTGCGAATCAATTTGATCGATTGCAAAAAGTTGTGAAGGCCGGAATTATTATGAACTACGTCATAGGTGGTGTGCTAATATCCCTTATTTACTTGTTCTCAAGAGATATTCTATCGCTATTTTTAACGAGTCAAACTACAATTGAAATTGCTCATAGCCTAGTTATGATTACGTTATGGAGTTATTTAATTTTCGGGCATGCGCAAATTATTAGTGCGACAATGCGAGCGAGTGGTACAGTATTATGGCCAACTGTTATCGGAGTTGTATCAATTTGGCTTGTTGAAGTACCTGTAGCGTATTACCTTTCTTACCATACAAGTCTTGGCATAGAAGGGATATGGATTGGGTACCCAGCAGCATTTATTGTCAGCTTAATATTACAGTATGCATATTATAAGCTTTCATGGCAGAAGAAACGAATTACACGACTAGTGAGTTAAATCATGCAAATGTCCCTAAGTTATTATACTTAGGGACATTTTTTGTAAGTGTATGTTTACAAATAGCTTTTTAAAGTGATATCAAAATGTTGTCTAATGAGCTTGTTATCACTCATATAAAACTCCCACGCTTTTTCAGGTTCACCGATAATTTCAAAAGATTCTTCTGTAATATATAAAGCGCAATTATCCTCTAGTGCAATTCCTTCTATATTACCTTGATGATTTTGTAAAAAGGAATGGAAGGCGTTCATTCTATTTAATTGATTATAATGCGGACAAAACCTTTTGTTAACAATTCCCCAACCGTTACACTCTATATAACCAGAACCTTCATAATCTGATCGGATACTAGATGTGAACCAACACATAGCACCGGCGCTATACCCCGCAATGAGCGTTCCTTGTTGCAAAGCAAATAATAATTTTTCATCGAGTTTAAGTTCTTTCCATTCTGTAACCATTTGAATATAGTTCCCGCCACCGAGATAAATTAAATCAGCAGACTGAATCATTTCGTCTATTTCATATTTAGAAGGTGTATCAGCTATAGTACGTAAAATTTGTACTTCACAGTGTAATTGTTTTTCGAACGTCTCTAAAAATAGCTTTATATAGCTTTCATCATCATGACTAGCTGTAGGAATGAATAATACTTTTGGATACTGTTTATTTGTTAATTCTATAAGTCGCTCATTAATAGGCGAGTGATTTGAATCTTGTAAATCACCGCCACCAATGACAGCTAATTTCATAGTAAAGCACCACCTAATCATTTTTGTTATATAAAAATTCGATAGAAGAGAGTAACATTCCTTCTCTCAAGTAATGAATAAGTAGAAAATATAGTTTAAGTATATCGGAATAGTAAAGGTAGTGATAACTATATAGAAAAATGAATTTGAAACAAACTACCCGGCTATTTGCGGGCTGCCCGTAAAATCTTGATTGGTGAGGGCTGATAATCAGTGGGGGATGAACGAAACTCCCATTGATTAAAGTTTCACTTTATCGATATATAATATTTCATACTATTGTTTCAAAATATGGAAACAATATGTTTAAATGGATATAACAAAGCATTAATTCAAATTGAATTAGTGTTTACATTTTAAAAAGGAATCGGAAATAATAGGGATTTTACAAATCGTTTTTTACTTTTAATAGGAACTTGTATTACAATATGGTAAAATTATTTCAATATATTTATTTAATATAAAAATACAAAGAGGGAGCGTGAAAAAGGTGGATTTTCGATTTGAGTTTGCAGCGAAGGTGAAAGAATACTTAGATGATGAGAAGGATGAAAAAATAATAAAAGATGGACATAGAGATATAATTTTTCACTATTTATATGCGTTAGAGGCTGAAATTGGCGTTGTGAAAAATCCTAATTTTACTTTTTTTACATCAGGAAGACGTTCACATATCGTATTAGAAAATGTTGAATTTAAAACAGAGGTAAATGTAAAAAGTAACATCATTGAAATTACAAAAATAGTGGATAATGTCGTTATTCCTTTAGATACTATCGTAGCAAAGGATCGGGAATTATTTGCACTTGGGCGCAATGAGAAGTTTAATGTACAAATTTTAGAGCAGTATCTCTTTGAGACATTTGGAGAGAAATTAGGTTTAAAATGAATGGAATGGCCTGCGTATTTATAGGTAGTGAATTTTAGTGTATATCATTCTTGTTTGACCTTTCATTTAATTTGTACTACAATTTGTAGTGTGAAAGGAGCCATACTATGTTTACTCAAAACTATAAATTAAATGAGCAAGGATTAAATCATTTCTTTGGACCTCTTGAAGCAAAAATTATGGAGATTGTTTGGTCTACCGAGGGTATTACGATTAAAGAAGTGCAGCAGAAATTAAGTGAAGAATCACCTGTGAATTTTAACACTGTTATGACAGTTATGAACAGGTTAGTAGAGAAATTACACTTAGAAAAACAGACGGTGAAAAGAAGTGGCATATATCGTACTGTACAAACAAAAGAAGAATTCTTATCCAATCAAACGAAGAAAATGACACAGGAATTGATGGGGGAATTTGGAGATTTAGTTGTAAATCATATGCTAGATGAGTTAGAGCAGGCTGATCCGACTTTAATAAAAAAATTAGAAGACAAATTGAGTCAGTTAAAAAAAGAGGATCAATGAAATGAAATGGCAAATGCGTAAAATCGTATTGTTAGCAGTAATTGTTAGTACCCTCTTTTTCAGTATGTTAGTGTATTACGTTACATATCCATTTCTGTTTCAAAATAAGGCGTTCTTTCTTTCAAATTTTTGCTTGTTTCAATTAGAACAACATATGAAGGAATTATCGCTCATTCGTATTATAATTGCTGGATTACTATTACTTACAGTACTCATAGTGTGCAAAAGAATGTGGCGACAATTTTTCTATAGTAAAAAATTACAAAAAGTACTTATCCCTTTCATTCGAAAAGGAAAACAAATATATATATTGCCGAACGCGGAAGTTGCGGCATTTACAATTGGGTTATTTCGTCCGAAAGTTGTCATGTCAGAAGGCATGCTTCAAACATTTTCAGATGAAGAAATGGATGCGATTATTTTCCATGAAGAATATCATCAAACTAATCGAGATCCATTAAAATTATTTTGTTTTACGTTATTAGCAGAAGGAATGGTGTACATCCCGATATTAAAAGGGTTATTGCAGCGCTATCATGTGTATCAGGAGCTAGCAGCAGATAAATATGCAATGCAAAAGATGAAATCTTCATTCGAATTAGGTAGTGCGTTATTAAAATTAATTAAAATAAAGACAATGGAAAATCGATGTGTGACAGCTTCATTTGCAAAAACAGCAATAAATTTACGAATCGAGCAAGTGTTAAATGAAAAAGTTGTTAAGCTCAATATTCCATTACATACGAATTCGTTATATGTAACATTAGGTTTATTCTGTATGTCGATTGTACTTATTGTCGGAGAGTGCATATAGCCTCTTTTTTTAAGAATTAACACTACTTATTGTAGTGCTTTAGGGGGAGCAAAATGAATGCAGCAGATTTAACAATTTGGCTTGTAGCTGGGGCAGGGGTATTGTCATTTATATCACCATGTTCTTTACCGCTATATCCATCTTATTTATCATATATTACAGGTGTGTCTATTCAAGATTTAAAAGAGAATCGTGGAATTATGCAAAAATCAGCGATTATACATACCGTATTTTTTATGATCGGATTTTCGGTTATATTTTATGCGTTAGGTTTATCGGTAAGTTGGATTGGAATAACATTTTCATCTAACCAAAAATTGATTCAACAAATTGGTGGGGTTTTTATTGTTTTGATGGGACTGTTTATGACAGGTTTGTTTCAACCTAAGTGGCTTATGGCAGAGAAAAAAGTACAATACAGAAGTAAATCGACTGGATATATTCGCTCGATTTTAGTCGGTATGACATATGCAGCGGGTTGGACGCCATGTGTTGGACCGATATTTTCAGCTGTACTCATGCTTGGTGCGACAAATCCTGAAGGGGCACTTCTTTATATTACCGCGTATACTCTTGGGTTTGCGGTTCCGTTTTTCGTGATGGCATTCTTTATTGGGAAAGTAAAATGGATTGTTACATATGCCAATGTCATGATGAAAATTGGCGGTGGAATGATGATTGTAACAGGGGTTTTATTGTATACAAATCAAATGACGAAAATTACCGCATTCTTTATTCGTCTATTCGGTGGATTTACAGGCTTTTAAAAATGAGGAGGAAGAAAAGTGAAGAAACTAATTGCGATTATACTGGCCGGGGCATTAATTTGGGCCGGAGTTAATTTTTATAATACAAAGAAAGAAGAAAAAGAAAGAAAAGCAAAACAAGCGGAGTTACAAGAAACAGAAGTATTACCACAAGTAGGATTTAAAGCGCCAAACATAACATTAAAAGGGTTAGACGGGAAGCTGTATTCGTTAAATGATGCAAAAGGCAAGCCATACCTTATTAATTTTTGGGCATCATGGTGTGGCCCATGTGAAATGGAGGCACCTGACTTAGTTCGTATGTATGATAAATATAAAAAGGATGTTGAAATTTTTGCGGTAAATGCGACAATTGGAGATCCAGTACAAGAAGCGAGTGCATTTGCAGATCGTCACGGATTTAAGTTTCCTGTTTTACTAGATATGGACGGAGTAGCTGGATTAGATTATAAAGTATTTTCGTTACCAACGACATTTTTTGTTAATAAAGATGGAATTATCGTAGAGCAAGTACGAGGCGTATTACCTCCAGATCAATTAGAAGAGAAATTTAAGAAATTAATTGAGAGTTAAAGAGGGGATTTTGTATTGATGGAGTGGATCGTGAGGTTACAACCCGTATCTCTTATAATTGGAAGTTTATTTGGATTTATGTTGATGAAACGAAAGATGAAGAACGAAAGTGTACCATATGAAAAAATGATGGATGCAGTAACAAATGCCTTTCTTATCATCGTATTTGTATGGAAATTTGCACCGGCAATTTTAAATCCAGTATGGGCCTTTAGGTCGCCATTGCAGGCACTATTAGCTGTAGGAAGTATGCAGCATATTATAGCAGGATGTGTAATTGCGAGTATATACATTGTTTGGAAAAGTAAAAAGGGACAATTTTCGCTTCGTATTTTACTTGATGCATTACCTATTGGACTATGTATGAGCATTATTTTTTATTTTCTATTCAACCACAAAATAGGTGTACAAACGACATTGCCTTGGGGTGTGAAAATATATGAATCAAAATTTTTATATCACCCTATTTTCGTATACGAGATCATCCTCGCCCTTTGTATAATCGGCTTGTTATGGATGAAAAATGAAAGGCTCGGAAATGGAAAGAATATAAGTGTTTTTCTAATAGTTGAGGGAGTTGCTCATATTATTATTTCGTTTATTAGTGAACAACACTCGGTTTTATTCGGTTTATCAATACAGCAAATAATGAGCTTCTTTATTATTAGTTTAGGGATTTTGTTGGTGCCGAAAAAATAAAAAGATAGCCACATATGGAGTGTGTCCGTACGTGGCTATCTTTTTATTATATATTAAAAAATCGGCGGAGTAACAGAAAATAAAACAATGGCATTTTTCTCGAATTGATTTACCCATTTATGTTTTAAATAAGCAGGTATTTTTACGCTATCACCCGTTTCTAATATGTATTCTTCTTCATTTAAATGTAATGTAATTTTCCCGTCTAATACGTATGCTAACTCTTCACCTTTATGTTCTAGTACATTTTCTGATGAAGCTGTATTCGGTGGAACAGTCATAATTGCTGTTGCTAAATTTCCTGTAAAATCAGGTGATAGCAATTCATATGATAAATTATCGATAATCATTTTTTTTCGTTTATGAGAACGTACAATTAAATCGTCTGTATTTGTATCTTCCAATAAAAAGCTAAATGTTGGAACATCAAGAGCTTTAGCGAGTACTTTTAATGTTTGAATAGAAGGGTTAGCAGACCCACGCTCAATTTGACTTAACATAGATGGTGTAATACCTGCCATCGTTGCTAGTTCTTTACTAGTTAAACCTTTTTCTTTTCTTTGCTTTTCAATCTTTTTACCAATATCTATATTTTCCATAATGAAAGGCTCCTTACTAATTATTAAATTATATTTAAATAAATTAAATTAAAATTAACTAAAGTGAATAATTTATGTTAAACTAAATTAAAATTAATTTAATTATAATTTATTGAATCGTAAGCTACAAGGTTATGAGGAGGAAGAGAAATGAAGGGAATAGAGAAATTAAAAGAGGAATATCCACTATTAAATAAATTAATCTCAACAGAAGAAGTGTTTTGGGTGAATCCGAACATGGAAAAGTATGAAACGGCAATAAAAGATTCCCCGTTGAATGAAGGTGATGTAAAAGATGCGGAAGAGAGGTTAAAGCGTTTTGCACCGTACATTGCGAAAGTTTTTCCAGAAACGAAAGAAACGGGCGGCATTATAGAATCACCTTTAGTGAAGATACCTACTATGAAACAGTCTTTAGAGAAAAATTACGGGAAACCTATATTAGGTGAATTACTATTAAAATGTGATAGCGGGCTTCCGATATCAGGGTCAATTAAAGCTAGAGGCGGCATTTATGAAGTGCTGAAGCATGCGGAGAAATTAGCTTTGCAGTATGGAATGTTAACAGAAGAAGATGATTATTCCATTTTAGACAGTGATACATGTAGAGAGTTTTTTGCAAAATACTCAATTGCGGTAGGTTCTACAGGTAATTTAGGACTAAGCATTGGGATTATGAGTGCAAAACTAGGTTTTAACGTAACTGTTCATATGTCAGCAGACGCAAAAGAATGGAAAAAAGATTTATTAAGAAGTAAAGGTGTAAACGTTATTGAATATGAAGCTGATTATAGTAAAGCAGTAGAAGAGGGGCGTCAGCAAGCAGATGCAGATCCTAGCTGTTATTTTGTAGATGATGAAAACTCACATGATTTATTTTTAGGATACGCAGTAGCAGCATCGCGTTTACAAAAGCAATTAAAAGAGTTAGAGATTGTAGTAGATGAAGAGCACCCTTTATTCGTTTACCTTCCTTGCGGAGTAGGGGGCGGACCTGGCGGAGTCGCATTTGGTTTAAAGTTATTGTATAAAGATAACGTGCACTGTTTCTTTGCGGAGCCAACGCACTCTCCATGTATGTTACTCGGTTTAATGACAGGACTTCATGATAAAATTGCGGTTCAAGATATCGGGATTGATAATGTAACAGACGCGGACGGACTAGCGGTAGGAAGACCATCTGGATTTGTTGGTAAAACGATGGAACCATTTTTGAGTGGAAATTACACAGTAAGTGATGAAGAGTTATATAGATTGTTAAAAGAACTAGCTGATACGGAAAATATTTATTTAGAGCCTTCTGCGCTAGCGGGAATGATAGGGCCAGTGAAAGTATGCAAAGAAGATGAGTATTTACAAAAACAACAGTTAACAGAGAAGATGAAGAAAGGTACTCATATTGTGTGGGGAACTGGCGGTAGTATGGTTCCAGGAGATGTGATGAGTGGATATTATAAAACAGGTGAGGAATTAACAATAGTAGAAAAATGAGGCTAGTAGTATAGCCTCATTTTTTATTTATCTCGCATTAACGGGCAATAAGCCCCACTGATTAAAGTTTCACTTTATATGACAAATGTATTATTATAAATTCTTTGTTATTTTCGCATTAGTTCATTATAGTATAGATATAAAGAATTAATATCAAATAAACATAACAAAAAAGCTTTATTTTACATAATAAGAGGATGTGTATACGATGTCATTACAGACTAAATATATAGCGGGTATTTCGCTTGGGGTTATGGGAGTAGGTTTTGCGGCTTCTATCCCTTTTCAAGGAACGGTAGCTGGAGAGATTATACAAGGGGGATTTGAAGCTGGATTAGTTGGTGGACTTGCGGATTGGTTCGCAGTTACAGCATTATTCCGTCATCCGATGGGAATTCCAATTCCTCATACAGCGTTATTACCTAAAAATCGTAAACGAGTAACGAAAGGGCTCATTCATACGTTAGAAAATGAGTGGCTGACGAAAGAAAGTATTACGAATAAAGTAAAAGAAATGCAGCTAGCGCAAATGGTACTGCAAATCGCTGAGAGAGAAATGCAGTCTGACGCTGTGAAAAAGGGAATTGTAAAAATTGCTGAGAAGGCGATTGTTACAATAGATACGGAAAAGTTAGCGGTTATTATTGAAAAAGAATTAAAAACGTATTTGCATACAATTAATACAAGTAACATATTACAAGTGCTTGTTGATCAATTGGTAGTGCAAGAGTACGATGAAAAGACACTGGATTACATATTAGTAAAAGTGAAAGATTGGACAGCGCAAGATGAAGCACGTTACCAGCTCGGAAGCTTAGGTATGAAGGCGATGGAAAACATAAAAGTAGATGGATTTTTACAGTTTACTTTGAAATCGTTTATGAATATTGTAGATGAAGATAAAATTGGCGGCATTTTGCAGAAATTTATTATTAGCAATATTAACAGCTTACAAGATGCAGATAATAGTACGAGACAACTTATATTATCGAAAATTCGTCAAGAAATTATAAATGTAAAAGAAAATGAAGCTTTACTACAAGAATTAGAAAATTGGAAAGAAAAATGGATTGCCAATTGGAATGCTACTGACAAAATTAAAGAGATGCTGGAGCAAGTGCAACAAAGGGCAATTACTTTTGTGAAAAACGAAGAGTTTACGGATAAATATGTTATTCCATTTTTACAAACACAAATGAATAAAATAAAAGAAGATGAACAGACTGTTCAAAAAATAGAAGATTGGTTACAAAAACAAGTTGTCACACTTGTGGAAAAGAATCATTCGAAAATCGGAAAACTTGTACAAGAAAACCTTGATAAGTTAGATGATAAAACGTTAATTGAAATGATTGAAAATAACGTCGGTAAAGATTTACAGTGGATCCGAGTAAACGGGGCTGTTTGCGGATTTATGATTGGATTAGTGTTAGAAGGAATTAAAGCGATTATATGAGAAAAACCTTCCACAATTGTGGAAGGTTTTTATTTTTCAATAATACTCATATTGATATTATAAGCTTTTTCAATATTTAACTTGTACGTCCCATTGCCTGTTTTAATTGAATTTTTATACCAATGTTCTTGTTCGTTGAATTCTTTATTTTCTTCTGAAGTATTCTCTTCTTTTTTCGTTAAATCTTCAACTTGTTCCCAAGGTGTGTTTCCGTGGGATTCTTTTTTGTTTGTTATGGCGATTAAAGATACATCGCTTTCTTTTGCTAAATGAACAGATACATGTGAACTTTCTTGTACAAACCAATTATTTTGTAATTGACCAGGATAAAGGGATAGTTCGTTATTTGAAGCACGAACTTCTACATTTTTATTTTGCGGAAGAACGAGTGTCGGTTTGACTTGTGGTGCTGAATTCCATAACGTATGTTGAACGGGTAATGATTTTAAAGTAATATACATCGTTTCCCCAGCTGTTTGAACCGAAAGGAAATCTTCTTGTTTTAAATTAAGTTTTTCATTAGTTTTCGTCGTCATTTCATATGTTCCAAGAAGGTGAATTTGATTTGTATCATTTCCCTCTATTGTTAGAGGGTGCTGTCCTGCATCCACTACAATTTTTTTGATAGATTCAGGTATATCAATTTGTCCACTTGGAATATTGCTCGTTTGGCGAGTGGTATGAATAGAATGACGAACTTCATCTAGTAATCCAGTTGATAATAAACAGTAAAAAGCAATTCCAACGCTTCCTAAAATGCCGATAAAGAAAATACTAAAAATATCATATTTAATAAAGGATTGTTCCTTTTTAGAAAATAGAAGGTATAGTAAAATTTCCACGCCAAGAATAATAAGTAAAACAGGCCACCATGCTGTTAAGGAATCTAATACCTCAGTACCTTTTACAACTGAAAATAGTAAGAAGCAACCTAATGAAATAATAGAAAGCCCCATTGAAAATGTTCCAACGCGCCATGTTCTCATTCTTTTGTACCACCTTTGTTTTCTTTATTTCCAAGTAACAATTTAAAGCCGCCACCAATTAAGAGGAGTGCAACGATAGATGTTTGGAAATAGCGATAATATAGCTCGCTAAGATGAATGTTAAATATAGTTGCAAAGTAATCATTCAAAATAGGAAGGAGTGTTTGATCTAATAAATAATAACCACCGAGTGTAATTAACCCAATACCGATCCATCTTTGATGATTGATAAAATAATCAATGATAGGTTCGTCATGTACACGTTCTTTTCCATACTTTGCAGTTTGCTGTAAAGCGTCAAAGAAGCTATAGAACCAAATGATTGGTACTAAAAATAAAAACGCTGAAAGTCTTAATAAGTCGAGTAAATAGATGGAAAGTAAAAAGGCTGCCATAAGCTGAAGACCGCGGCGTTGTAAGCCTAAATACATATGTCCCGCTCCAGGGAACATCGCTAAAATAGAAGCGAATGTTTTATTCTTCTTTCCTTGTTCACGATGCTCTTCAAACTCTTCGAAAATAGTACGGTCATCTAGTTGCTCGCCACGTTCTTTTTTCTGGAGTTGCTGAACAACATCGAAGAAATTGTAAATCCATAAAACAGGTAATGTTATAAGGAAGATAAGGAAACTTTCTTGTGATGTTAAAAGTGCAACGAAAATAATCATACTTCCGATCCCTGTGCAAGCTACTAAAAATGTAAGTCCACGTTGCATAAGCCCTAATTGGAAATGACCAAGTCCAGGTATGATGGATAGGAGAATGATATAAAATCGTTCGCTTTCTTTAGAGGAATCTGTTAATTCTCCGGCTGCTTGTTTTTTTGATTGGTTAATAATAGTGATAACTAAATCTAGTAAATTGACCACCCATAACACGACTAGTAAAAATAGAGAGATAAAAGCCAACTCACGCGCTATTAATTCTACTACGCAAAAAACTGCAAAAGAAAATAGTAATAAAGCCCCTCCGCTATATAAAATAAACCGTCCAAACTTCTTTAAATATAAATGTCCAAGCCCAGGAATTAGCCCTAATACAAGTGCTAAAAAGGGATTTTTATTCATGCTTTGAACCTCCGTCCTTTTTTGATGTATCTACCGATTTGTTTACAATTTGTTGTGAAATAGAAGACTCGTTATGTTTTGAAGATTTCTCGAAATTTGATGTCGCTGTGAAAATATACTGGAATAAACCACTTACCATAAAAATAATTGTAGCTGCGGTCGCAATTATGTAGTGAATAATCGTTCGCTTTAATGAGTTTGTTTTTATATTTTCATTAGGTTGTAGCGTTTCAAAATCAATTTGCGTCATAACTTCATTCGTAAATGAATCATCATTTATCATTGGAAGGTTTTCATGTTGTTCATCGATACTTTCCATATAAAGTGCTAAACAATGATCACATTCATAAAGGTGTTCTTCCATAGATTCACGTTCATTGCTTTCTATAAAATCTAAAGTATAATTGCGCCAATCTTCTTTTGAATAATGCGTCATAGAAACTCTTCCTCCTTCCAATGTTTTTTAATCCACTTTCTTGCCCGATACAGTTTCATTTCGACTGTTTTCACTTCGATGTTTTCCTGCAAAGCAATTTCTTGATAGCTTTTTTCTTCTAAGTAATGTGAGAGAACGATGTCACGGTAATTCTCGGGAAGTTCTCTCAGTTTTTGAGCAATGAGTAATTTTTGCTCTTTCGTCAATAATAAATCCTCAACGTTATGAGAGGATTTTATATTTTCCTCAGTTTCTTTACATAAGGAGAGTTCTTCATTTTCTCTAGCTTTTTTCCTCTTATAATCAATAGCGTGATTGGTGGCAATACGCGCCATCCAAGTTTTTAATCCGCGAAATTGATAATTAGGGAGAGAGGCGTGAATTTTTACGAATACTTCTTGTGTAACATCTTTCGTATCTTCTTCATGTCTTAAAATAGAAAAGATAACTTGAAAAATATAATGACGATATGTTTGCACAAGGATACGAAAAGCGTGTTCGCTTCCTTGCTGTGCTTTTTCAATTAATTGTTTTTCCTCAATGGGTCTCTCCCTCCTTTTTGACGCATTCTATTATATAGACGTAAGAAATGATCGGTCACCCTACACATGTTGTAAAAAAAGAATAATATATTTTTAGGAAGGAAGCTATATGAAAAAAGGTGTGAAAAAATGGTAAAGAGAAGTATATAATGAGCAAGTAGGAAATGTTACGTGAAGAAAGGATGTGAATGTTAGTAGGGGAAGGTCCACACTAACAAACATGAAAATTAAAATATTAATAGCAGATGATAATTCTTTTATTAGAGAAGGCATGAAAATTATTTTAAATACATATGAAGAGTTCGAAGTTGTAGATACAGTAAATGATGGGAAAGAAGCAGTGGACTATTGCAAAAAGAACGACGTTGATATCGCTCTTTTAGATGTCCGCATGCCAAATATGAACGGGGTAGAGGCAACGAAATTCATTTGTGAAGGGACGAAAACGAAACCGCTAATTTTAACGACGTTCGATGATGATGAATATATTTTGGACGCAGTAAAAAACGGGGCGAAAGGTTATTTATTAAAAAATAATGATCCAGAGCGTATTCGTGATGCAATAAAAGGAGTATATAACGGTCAAACTGTTATGCAAGATGTAGTGCTTGATAAAATTAAGTGCAATTTAATGGAAAGCAAAGAGGACGAATGTAAAATAGATACAAGTCTTTTTACAGAAAGAGAACTTAGTATTATCGCATTAATTGCGAAAGGTTTCTCGAATAAAGAAATTTCAAAGCAACTTTTCATATCAGAAGGAACGATTGCAAATTATATTACATCAGTTTTAGGGAAAACTGGACTTGAACATCGCACACAAATTGCGATTTATTATTTAACAGGGAAAGTAGATTAAAGATATGGAATTTTGGTTAATTGTAAGTAAATTAATTGTCTTTATATATATTGTGTTTAGTTACATTTATTTAAATGTTGTGAACTTACCATGGATTATACTTACTTTGCTTTTATATCTTTCTGTAAATGTGCTGATCTCTATATTTAAACAAGATACGTACAAAAATATATTATCTAGTCTGTCAATTGGCATAGTTATGTTATTTACATGGAAGGTTCATCCGTTTTTTATTTTATTTTTACCATTGAACTTATATGAAGTTATATTTCGTTATATAGAGAAGAAATGGCAGCTCTTTATCATTATGATGATTCCTATTATCTTTACAGAAGAAAGTATTCGAATGACATATGGATTAATTGTTACATTTTCTTTCATCGTATTAGCTATGGCAGAACGGTATATATCGCGTGTATTAAAGCTTGAATCACAAAATGATAAGATGCGAAAAGATATGCAGCGGCTGACGAAAAGCTTAAATGAAAATAAAGAGTACATAAAGCAATCAGAGTACACATTTAAGTTAGAAGAGAGAAATCGGTTGTCACAAGAAATTCATGATAAAATTGGCCACTCGATGACAGGGGCGCTAATTCAAATGGAAGCAGCAAAGAGATTAATGGGGATAGATAAAGAAAAATCTGCCGAGTTATTACAAAATGCAATTCATATATCGAAAGATGGAATTGAAAGTATTCGAGTTACATTAAAAAATATGAAGCCACCAACGGAGCAAATTGGCATTCATCGTATGAAATTATTCATAGAGGAATTTGCCGGTAAGCATGATATAAATATCCCTTTCGTATATAAAGGGAATTTAGATATGATCTCACCGATTCAGTGGAAGATTATCGGTGAAAATGTTACGGAGGCACTAACGAACGCGATGAAATATGCTGATGCGACAGTCATTTCAATCGATATTCATGTACTTAACAAGATGGTGAAAGTACAAGTGAAGGATAACGGAAAAGGTGCAGCTCTCGTTAAGAAAGGTCTCGGGATTATGGGGATGGAGGAGCGAACAGCATCAGTAAACGGAAAAATTATTGTAGATGGAACAAGTGGCTTTTCAGTAACGATGCTGTTGCCGATATAAGAAAATGGGACGAAGATGAATCATCTCATATGAAAAAAGTGAATAATCTCATGTGAAAAGAATGAACTTCTGCACTGAGCAGGTTCATTTTTTTTGTTTATAATGAATAGCAGAGAAACCGAAATAGGGGTGAAATGATGAATACATTAGAAATTAAAAATTTAACGAAAAAATTTGGTGATTTCATCGCGGTAGATAATATGTCTTTATCTATTAAAGAAGGAGAGATATTTGGCTTTTTAGGATCAAATGGTGCTGGTAAGAGTACAACGATAAATATGATTGCTGGGTTGTTAAGAAGTAATGAAGGTGAAATTAGCATATTAGGAAAAAATATAAAGAAACATAATCGATTTGCGAAGATGAATATCGGTATCGTTCCGCAAGATATTGCGATTTATGAAGAGTTAACTGCCTATGAAAATGTGAAATTCTTTGCTGGACTGTACGGGTTAAGAGGAGCTGAACTAAAAGCGAGAGTAGAGGAAGCACTTCAATTTGTGGGACTTAGTGATAAACATAAAAGTTACCCGAAAAACTTTTCAGGCGGGATGAAACGAAGACTGAATATTGCTTGTGCGATTGCTCATAGACCGAAGTTAATTATTATGGATGAGCCGACAGTTGGAATTGATCCACAGTCAAGAAACTATATTCTCCAGTCGGTTCGAAAATTAAATGAAATGGGCAGCACTATTATTTACACGAGCCACTATATGGAAGAAGTAGAAGAGATTTGTACGAAAATAGCAATTGTAGATCACGGTAAAGTGATTGCAGAAGGAACGAAAGAGCAGTTAAAAGCGATTATTACTGATACGAAAGACATTTGGGTTGAAGTGAAGTCAGTAGAAAATTTAGATGTAGAAAAGTTAAAAGAGATAAACGGTGTGAAAGCTGTTCAAGTTGAAGAGAACGTAATCAAGGTAAACTCGGATGCAGGAGTAAATAATTTAAATAAAATTATTCAGCATTTCATTAATCATGACATTGAAATTCGTTCATTAGAGGAGCAGGCCCCGAACTTAGAAACAGTATTCCTTACGTTGACTGGAAGAAACTTACGAGATAAATAAAAGGTAAATGAAGAAAAGGTAAAGGGAGGTTCATCAATTGAACATCTTCAATATTGCAGTTATGCATATTAAAAGAGATTTCAGAGACGTAAGAACTTTAGTTTTTATGTTAGCATTTCCGATTGTACTAATGCTTGTGTTAGGAACAGCGTTAACGAATGCATTTGATAGCGATAGTCAAGCGATTAAAGATATACAAGTGCTCTACAAAGATGAAGCGAGTAGCACATTTTCTCAAACGTTCGAAGCATTTACGAAAGAAGTCGATAAATCGGGTATTCATTTTAAAAAAGCTTCAGGCAGTATAGATGGGAAAGAAGAAGTGAAGCAAAATAAATATGCTGCTTATGTAGAATTAAATAAAGATGGTGCGAAATTTTACGGAAGTGACAAAAGTAGTATTGAGGGAAGTATTGTGGAAGGCATGCTTACAACATTTATTGATAAGTACAATGTAGCGGCCGAAGTTGCAAAAGTTGATCCTAGTAAGGTGAGCGCGGGTATTTCAAGCGGAAATCATAATGATTATATAAAAGAAACATCTTTACAAGCTGCGAAAAAGCCAGGTTCTATGGATTACTATGCGGTTGTAATGACGACGATGATTGCACTATATGCTGCGATGGGAGCGAGTTCTTTAATTCGTGGAGAACGAATACGTAAAACAGGAGATCGCCTCATTGCTGCGCCTATAAGTAAGGCTGAAATATTCATTGGAAAAGTACTTGGTAGCCTAGTAGCAAATGCTCTTTGCGTATTACTTGTCATGTTATTTAGTAAATTTGTCTTTCAAGCGAATTGGGGCGAACATCTTGGAATCATATTTATTATTTTATTAACACAAATCTTTCTAGCAATTAGCTTCGGTTTAGGGATTGGATATATTACAAAAACAGCTGAATCATCGAGAGCGATTATTCTTGTAGTTGTGCAATTAGCCTCTATTTTTGGTGGTGCATATTTCGTAATAGAAGAAAATTTCGTTACGAATTTATCACCATTAACGTGGGCAAACACAGCTGTTATGAAAATTATTTATGCAAATGATGTAGGAGCAGCGCTGCCAGTAATATGTTTAAATCTTGGCATTTCGGCACTCTTTTTATTAATTGCAATTATTGCATTACGTAGACGGGAGGGGCTATAGTATGAAAGATATTTTATGGCTCATACAAAAAACGTTATCTGTACTTTTGAAAAATAAAAAAGGGTTATTCATTATTATTAGTTTGCCGATAATTGGAACATTAATCTCCTTCTCAATGTATGGGAATGTCGGGCAAGGGACGTTAAATATCGGGGTTATAAATAAAGAAAATCAATCTATAGCAAATGATACGGTGAAATTTTTAGAAGGATTAAATCATGTAAAGGTAAGTAAAATTAAAGAATCTGAAGTAGAAGATAAACTCACTTCCAAAAAACTTGATGGAGTTATTACATTAGATTCTGGTTTTTCAAAAAGTGTTCGAGAAGGGAAACCAAATCATATTGAAATTTCATCGATTAAAGGTGATCAAGTAACAGGATTTATAAAATCATATTTATACAATTATATTGATAATGTAGCAGCTATTAGTAAAGTAGCAGGAACAGATCAAAGTGCATTTGATAGTATGTACGCAGGATATCAAAAAGGTTCATTTAAAATGAAAACTGAGACGCTAGAAGATACTTCGAAAAATAAAGATATGACAAACCAAACGATGGGTTATCTTATTATGTTTATGCTATTTTCAGCAGCGAACTTATCAGGTTATATTTTAAAAGAAAAAGAAAATAGAACGTATTTTAGACTCTTATCAACACCAATAGATGGGAAGAAATTCATATTATCTAATGTCGGGGTAAATATGATGATATTAACAGTACAAATTCTGATTACAATCCTATTCCTAACGAATGTTTTTCATACGAATATCAATATGCCTTTCATAGTGATGCTTGGCGTACTCATGCTATTTGCTTTAATAGCGATTGGAATATCGTTAGTGCTTGTCGCTTTTTCGAAAAACTCAGCATCGGCAAATGCACTGCAAAATATGATCATTGTACCGACATGTTTACTCGCTGGATGCTATTTTCCGTATGACATTATGCCGAAAGCAGTGCAAAAAGTAGCTGATTTTCTTCCGCAAAGATGGCTATTAGATACGGTATCAAAACTACAACAAGGAATTCCGATTTCAGATTTGTATTTAAATATATTAATCTTAATTGCCTTTGCGGTAGCATTCTTCTTAATTGCTATTTATAAGTTTGGAAGAAATAATGATACGAGAAACTTTGTTTAATATGAAAAGGGTGTGACGTTAAGTCACATCCTTTTTTGTATGAAGCATGAAATCTAAATTGGAATGACAAAATAGAAGGGTAGAAAGAAAATGAGCGGAAGGAAATCAAAATGATTAAAAAAATATTGCGAGTTACTTCTATTATTATTGCTATTGTTGTTTTTATTTTAATTTGGATGCATATCGATGTTACTTTAGGTAGGAAAATGGAAGCTGGGAAAAACATGCCGACAGAGTATGCACCTCATTATAGTGATTTTCAATTATTTGTAGAAGGAAAGTCATTTTATAAACAGTTATTTACTGATATAAGGGAAGCGAAGCAATCTATTTACACGTACTTTTTTATTTTGTCGGATGATAAAAGTAGCCATACTTTTTTAAACTTATTAAAAGAGAAGGCAAAAGAAGGAGTAAACGTCTATTTATCCGTTGATCGCATTAATGATTTATCATTTGAAAGCAAGATGATAAGTGAATTGCGGGAAAGTGGTGTACATTTTACATATAGTAGAAAACCTGAATTGCCATTCGGATTTTATTCACTTCACCATCGTAATCATCGCCGTATTACGACGATTGATGGGGAGATTGGCTATACAGGTGGTTTTAATATAGGAGATGAGTATTTAGGGAAAGATAAGCATTTTGGATATTGGCGTGACTATCATGTGCGGATAAGAGGAGAAGGAGCGAAAGATTTAGAAGAGCAATTCGCTTTAGATTGGAAACGAGATACGAAAGAAAATATAAAAAGAAGTACGAATAAAGCGAGTAAAGGGAATACATTACATACGATGACTAGCTACAATGGACATTACGTGGCTGAAAAGTATATCGAATTAATAAAACAAGCGAAGCATTCAATCGTAATTACAACACCTTATTTTATAGCGAAAAATAAAGAATTTATGAATGCTTTAATTGAAGCGCAAAAACGTGGTGTTACAGTGAAAATACTTTGGTCATATAAACCAGATATTCCTCTCATTAAAGAGGCAGCGTATCCTTATATTCGTCAAGCTGTTAATAATGGAATTAAAGTATATGGTTATAAAAAAGGAATGTTTCATGGGAAGTTAATGATAATTGATAATGAACTAACTGTTATCGGTACAACGAACATGACTGCACGTAGCTTTTATATGAATGATGAGATGAATTTGTATATTCACGGTGGGACTATCGTATCAGAAGTGAATGAGGCATTAACAAAAGATTTTCGTGATTCGAAAGAGATGACGAAACAATTTTTTGAGAAGTTATCGTTTTGGGAGCGTTGTAAGGAGAAAGTGGCAGGATTAGTGGATTTTTATTTATAAAGGTTAATGAAAAAGGATGTCTTTTATAGACACCCTTTTTTAATGAGAGATAATTAGTTTTCATGCACAAGCAATGAAGCATCATCATTAATCAATGTCCCCACATGCTCCCCTAAGCAAATTCTTTTCATTACACCAGGCTCATCAAAGTTAAAGACGTGTGCTGGTAAATTGTAATCACGAGCAAGTAATAAAGCGGCTTGATCCATGACTTGAATGTTTTGCCTAACAACATCGTTATAGTTTAGTTTTCTGTACATTTTTGCTGATTTATTATGTTTTGGATCACTAGTAAAGACGCCATCTACTCCTTGTTTTGCGACTAATATTGCGTCACTATTCATTTCAATGGCTCTTTGAACACTTGGATAATCTGTCGTAACGAACGGCTGCCCGTTACCGCCGCCAAAAATGACAACATAACCGTTATCTAAATGATGTACTGCTCTGAGGCGAATATAAGGCTCTGCTACTGCATTAAACGGGATGGAAGTCATAACGCGTACTTCTTTATTTGTTTTACTTGTTAAGACGCCGCGAAGCATTAAGCTGTTAATGATTGTACCTAACGTACCGATATTATCAGCTTCTACTCGATCAATGCCCCATTCTTCAGCTAGATGACCTCTGAAAATGTTACCGCCGCCGATGACAATGGATACTTCGATACCTAAGTCAATAATGGATATAATTTCGTTTGCGATATGTTCTAATCTTTTGGAGTTAAAGCTATTTCCGGATTGATCAGCAAGTGCGCCGCCGCTTAATTTAATTAAGACTCTTTTATATGGCTTCATAACAATTCCCCCTATATAGATCGCAATAAAAAAGGAACAAAGGCAAATGCCTTTGTTCCTTTTTAAGAAAATGAAGAAGAAAAGAAGAAGATAGGACGAATTTTTGTACATAATTTTTCATACCATCCACTCCTTTTCATTTCGATTTATTGTAAGTGTATATCTTTTTGATTATACGAAACAATCTGATTACTTATCAAGTATATTGTATCTCTTTTTAATAAAAAGGTGTCAATGAAAAAGAAAAGAAAAATTTTCGAATTTTTTGTGACGAACTTGTAGGTTTTTGTATGATTTTGTAGGTTCGCTTATAAGATGTGTGAGTAGCTTTTATAAATTCAAATTGAAAGCGTTCGCATGAAGGGGATGAACATAAATGAAAAAATTCGGATTGGCAACACAAATTTTTGTCGCGCTTGTTTTAGGGATTGTAGTAGGGGCAGTCTTTTATGGCAATAAAACGGCGATTTCTTATATCACACCAATTGGGGATATATTTATTCACTTAATTAAAATGATTGTAGTACCGATTGTTATTTCAGCATTAATTGTTGCAGTAGCTGGTGTAGGAGATATGAAGAAGCTTGGGAAACTAGGTGGTAAGACAATTCTTTATTTCGAAATTATTACGACGATTGCTATTTTAATGGGATTACTTGCGGCGAATATATTCCAACCAGGTACTGGCGTTGATATGAGTAATTTACAGCAAAGTGATATTTCTTCTTATAAACAAACGGCAGATGCTACAGAGAAGAAAGGATTCGCTGAGACGATTGTTCATATTGTACCGAAAAACGTATTTGAATCGATTTCACAAGGTGACTTATTACCGATTATTTTCTTCTCCGTATTATTCGGTTTAGGAGTTGCGGCAATTGGGGAAAAAGGGAAGCCTGTCTTTAACTTCTTTGAAGGTGTACTCGAAGCGATGTTTTGGGTTACAAATCAAGTTATGAAATTTGCACCATTTGGTGTATTCGCATTAATTGCGGTTACGGTTGCAAAATTTGGTGTAGCAACACTACTTCCTTTAGGAAAACTAGTGCTAGCTGTATACGTAACTGTTATACTATTCGTTGTGATTGTATTAGGTATTAATGCACGAATGGTTGGCGTAAACATTTTTACATTAATGAAAATTTTAAAAGAAGAACTCATTCTTTCATTTACGACAGCAAGTTCAGAAGCTGTTTTACCTAATATAATGAGAAAAATGGAAGAATTCGGTTGTCCAAAGGCAGTTGCCTCTTTCGTAATTCCGACAGGTTATACATTTAACTTGACTGGATCGGCTATTTATCAAGCGTTAGCAGCATTGTTTGTTGCACAAATGTACGGTGTGCACATGTCACTGACAGAGCAAATAACGTTATTATTCGTTCTCATGTTAACATCCAAGGGTATGGCGGGAGTTCCAGGTGCATCGTTCGTTGTTGTATTAGCAACGTTAGGTTCAATGGGGTTACCACTAGAAGGTATCGCGTTAATTGCGGGAATTGACCGCATTTTAGATATGATTCGCTCATCTGTCAATGTATTAGGAAATGCATTAGCGGCCATTGTTATGTCGAAGTGGGAAGGCGAATTCGATGATGAGAAAGCAAAACAATATGTAGAAACAGTCAAAGAAACAAAAGCAGCATAAGAAATCGTTAAGGAGTGAATAATCATGGCAACATTAACTGAAGTTAAAAATGGTGTTCGAATTGAAAAAGATTTTTTAGGTGAAAAAGAAGTACCGAATTATGCATACTACGGCGTACAAACAATGCGTGCAGTTGAAAACTTCCCAATTACAGGATATAAAATCCATGAAGGTTTAATTAGAGCGTTCGCAATTGTAAAAAAAGCTGCAGCGCTTGCTAATACAGATGTAGGAAGATTGGAATTGAGCAAGGGCGGCGCGATCGCAGAAGCTGCTCAAGAAATTCTTGATGGAAAATGGCATGATCATTTCATCGTAGATCCAATTCAAGGCGGAGCAGGTACTTCAATGAATATGAACGCAAATGAAGTCATGGCCAATCGTGCTCTTGAATTATTAGGAATGGAAAAGGGAGACTATCATTATATTAGTCCAAATAGTCATGTAAACATGGCGCAATCAACAAACGATGCATTCCCAACGGCGATTCATATCGCAACATTAAACGCATTAGAAGGTTTATTACAAACGATGGGGTATATGCATGATGTATTTGAATTAAAAGCAGAGCAGTTCGATCATGTTATTAAAATGGGTCGTACACATTTACAAGACGCTGTGCCAATTCGTCTTGGACAAGAATTTAAAGCGTATTCCCGCGTACTTGAACGTGATATGAAACGTATCAAGCAATCACGTCAACATCTATATGAAGTAAATATGGGAGCAACTGCAGTTGGTACAGGCTTAAATGCAGATCCAGAATATATTGAAGCAGTTGTAAAACATTTAGCTGCAATCAGTGAATTACCACTTGTTGGTGCAGAAGACTTAGTAGATGCAACGCAAAATACGGATGCATACACAGAAGTATCAGCAGCACTTAAAGTATGTATGATGAATATGTCTAAAATTGCGAATGACCTTCGTCTAATGGCATCAGGTCCACGC